>CAZBYH010000127.1:0-5467 GCA_964496155.1 uncultured Methanoculleus sp. | reverse complement strand
GAGAGGCGTACAGAGAGTATAAGAGAGTTGCATGGATTACCGGTAACACCCAGCACCCCGATACCATCTGCTTCTGTATGGGTGGGTGGTGGTGTCTGTGATCTCGGTGGGAGTGTAAATGAACCCGTGAATTCAACTGTGGATTGGCCATTTGAGAATTCCGGCCTCCAGATTAGAATTGCGCAGTGTAAATCAGGATGTAGCACTCTCGCAGAGAGTGTAATGGTGCACAAAGAGGAACCGTCCGCACCATCTTGCAATACCCCGTACTAATTTGTTTGTTGGATATTTTTTTGGAATGAACAAAAAAAGATATTTACCGAAATAGTGGCATAAATGAGCCAAATGTGGCGTGTGTACGGGTGAAATCCAATTACTTACCCTACTCGTTTACTGTTCAATACTGTTGCATCTAAAAATGGAACAGTATCCCATATACCGCCACATATTTCTATGATGTGGTAACAACGATAATCATGGATTTGGAGGAACTGATCTACCTGATTCAGTCAGGAGAGTCTGAAGTCCTTGAATTTAAGGAAAAGGCCGGGAAAAATATCCACCACGAAATAACCGCTTTTGCAAACTCTCAGGGTGGAAAAATAATAATCGGTGTCTCGGATACTGGTAAAATTGTCGGTACTGATACAAAAGGGGCAATTGAGAAGATAACCAGTTCGATTCAGTCAATAATTCCCCCGCCGATGATAAAAACGCAGAAGATTTCAGTTGATACCAAGGATCTTCTGGTAATCACTGTCGATAAAAGTTTATCCCTGTGTTCAATCGGCGGCATCGTTTATATTAGAACAGGTACTGGTGTAAGGCCACTCTCTCTTCAGGAGATTGTAATGCTCTCCTCTGAAATGGGAACAATAAATTGGGATCAGATCCCCATGCTCCCGGTGGAAGACGCCCGGTCTGAATATATTGACTGGTTTTTTGAAAGAGTGAAAGAAACACGAGGAAAATCAATTTCTGACGACAACAAACCTCGGTATCTGAGAAGTGCTGGAGCCATAAAAAAGGAAAGGCTCACCAATGCAGGAATATTATTCTTTACCGAAGCCACTGAAATCATGCAACATGCCAAAATACGAAAGGTGGGCATGAGTGAAGACGGTCCCGAATGGAGTGAGGAGTATGAAGGTCCAATATGGAAGGTGATAGAGGAGGCATATTCCGGCCTTATTCGCGATATAAAAAAGATCGATGTTGTCGTTGGAACACGAAGAATAAAAATAGAGGAATATCCGCCACGGGCAATTCGTGAAGCCCTGATAAATGCTGTTGCTCACAGAAACTACACAATCGGTGCTGATGTGAAGATACTGGTTTATCCTGACAGATTCGAGATAAAAAATCCTGGAGGACTTATGCCAGGAGTGGATATTAACGATCCTGAGCACATTCCCAGAAATCCATCACTATCAAATCTTCTGTATGATACCGGCTATATCGAACGATACGGATTTGGAATTAAAATGATTGAAGATGAGGTAGAAAACCACCCAATGTGTTCCGTTGAATTCAGGCCGAGTTCTGCATCATTTACCGTAATATTCAGAAAAGATATCTCTTCGGCCATTGATGATACCGATAAAAAAATCCTCGAAATGCTTACAATACCTATGAGAAGCAGTGATCTTGCTTTAAGACTGAACGTTTCCAAAAACACGGTACTGAGGAGAATTGGTAAGCTTGAAAAACTGGGCCTTGCAGAGAAAAAAGGCTCAGGGCCACAAACCTGTTATACACTAAAGAAGTGACTGGACACGCCTCTTTTTTACCTAATTTGTTGGTATTCTTTTCTTTAGATCACGCATGCATTACAGAAGGCCCAAAATGAGCTGGCCATACACCTCCCTTCACGAAAAAGGACGCCGCCCTCTAAGTAAAGTAATGCGGTTAGCAATGCTCAGGGGAATCTCCGGTGTCGGCAGATATGAATTGCTATACAGTATGGCCGGTTCAAATATGAGATGGTTTTCTCTGTCGTAACCAGCTCCCCCGCCGCATGAAAAAAAAGGACGAGAAATCATCAGAGTAGAGGTCTCTCGCAATCTCGTTAGTTTCAAGGAGAGGATGTATCCCCGTCCTATTGCACGAGAAATTCTGCCGGAGCAGTAATGCCTGACCCGATTTCGTCCTCCAGACTATCAACAAATTCCTGCAAAAAGACATGCCTCTTCTCAGCAATCTTTGCAGCAGCATCTGTATACATCAGCCCCCGGAGATTCAGCAATTTTACATGGATGTGACGGACGGCATCCCCGATCCCATCCCCGTGTTCCCCTGCCTGCATAAACGTCCGTGCAATCCCGACTGCCCCCATGGCGTCGAGTTTGTCGGCGTCAGAAAGAATCTGTGCTTCAAGAGTCTCAGGTTCGGCTCCGGTGCTGTAACGGTGGGTGAGTATCGCGTGAGTGATCGCCGGGATGCGTTCTGGGTCGTAGCATATCTGCATGAGGTATTCCTCTGCTATTCGCGCCCCCTCCTCTTCGTGGGGGAGACCTGTCTTTTTCTCCTCCGGCCGGGCAACATCGTGGAAAATGGCGGCCGGGATGAGAACCCGCATATCCGCATTCTCGGCCCGGCCTATTTCTTCGCAGAGGCGGGTGACGCGGAGGATGTGGTCGAAGCTGTGGGCCCCTGACTGTTTGAAGAACATTTCGACATAGGCCAGCATTGTCTTTATCTCTGTCGTCTTCATGGTTTGAGAAAGGTTGGCGCCGGACAAAGATAAGGAATCGGGCCGTATGGAAAAGAAAATCCCCTCGAAGAAAGAAGATTCATCAGGGTACGATAGGGCAGAAGACCAAAGCTATTCATGAAACTGTCTGGGGATGCTGCATGAGATTACCCCTTAATAATAAAAAACACTTGCAACCAACGTAAAAAAAAGAATGTTCGGGTTGCTATTCAGTCCCAGATTAAGTATTGTCTGAGCCAGATGCCAATCTGGATTGCGGAAATAAAGGTTATTGGGTTGAGGTTGGATTTACCGGCCCAGTATATATCCCGGAACCCAGCCACCATTCATTATCGATTTCTACAGCATACACCAGTTTGGATTCGAGCCTCCGGTCGTGTGCTGGGTTGATATATTCGATCTGATTAAATCCGTCTCCGTTTTTCACCGATTCGATTAATTCGCTAAGATAAACTCCTGTTTCTCCTTCATCCAGACGGTTTATTCCAATCATTTCAGGATTCACCGGGTGAGCGAGGGTTGTGCCATTGAAGTCATAGGCATAGATGTAGAGTTCGCCTTCGATGAATGAACCATTCAGGTCGTTAAATTCTGCAAGGGCTTTCTCCCGGCCATTTGTCTTAGCGTAGACAGCTGCCCGGTCAACAAAGGCGATGAGCGTTGCATTGGAGGTGTAGGTATCCTGCTGAACTTCAGTATTTTCCCCTGACAGAGGTATGATCTCAGGTTTTTCCTGTGTGCAACCGGCTGTTAAAAGAAACAGGCTTAGAAAGAGTATAATAAGGCAGATAATTGACGATTTGTGCATTTTTTGAATTGGGTTTTCTCATCGATATAGATTATGCATTCACCAATGCATGGGAGGATTTTAGCGACAATTCTGCTCTTTCAGGGATATTTCATTACTATACCAGCTATTCACGCGCCATAATTTTCTCATTTCTCATAAGGGTGAGTACATCTTCGGTGTGAACGAGTGTGGGTAGGGCATTGTCCTGAAGGAAACCAGTCATTCACGTTGTGACGAATGATGCGTCCATACTATCGTTTGGTAGTGTTGCCTGGTAGACTGATGTGCACAGGTCAAAGTGATGCTTCTCTTTTCATTTCCCCAATCTGTTCAGGAGAAACAGATTTTTATTTTTTCAGGCGGTGGAACGGGGGGGTTGTATCGTCTGAATGCAGACAACATACATTTCTGCGAGGTGACCGGATACATCCAACAGGAATTTGGGATGAGAAGATGAAATGAAGTGCAGATGAATTTTTATGAGTATTTTGTGGTAATTTGAGGTAAACCTCAGAGAGATGATTTTTCACATCTGCCTTGAGGTCATATGATGTAATTTAATTAATTCCGATAATCCATATGTGAGTATGTACACCCGTGAGGCTTCGTCCCTCGACCTTTTTACGGACTCTATCAGGCTTATGGGTGATGCCACCATGTGTGCGGTGATGGAGTTTGACGGACGCCTTGACCCTGACAATCTTGAAATGGCTGCTCAGGCGTGCCTCATGGCCCATCCTGTTCTTCATAGTCGGCTTATCCGGGGCAATGGCCCGGCAGTCTGGAAGCTTGTAGATAGAATTTGTGTCTCTCCCGTGGTGGCAGAGGAATGCCCGGATAAGTATTATTCCCATGTCGTCGGGCCGGTTGATCCGTATGGGCCACTGCAATTTCGCGTACGGCTCCTGCGCAGACCGAGATCGTCAGGTGATGTAATCGTCATCAACCTCGCTCACGCTGCCGCTGATGCTTTCGGTCTGCACACGCTCATGTCTCAGTTGCTTCAGGAATACCAGACACCCGGCAGTATCCGTCCCGCACGAGGGGGGATCCCGGAACGTGACACCCTCTGGACTCAGGAAGTGAACACAAAAGGATCGCCTGCGCCCGGCTCTCCGGATATGGACGTGGTGAACCCCATGTGGCCCGATCCGTTTGGGACATCATGTGAGCCTTCCAATTTTCACCGGGAATGTGTCAGCTCTCGGATGCTGGAGACAGTCCGAATCCGTGCGAAGGCACTGGGAGGCAGCATCAACGATGCGGTCATTGCAGCATACTTCCTTTCCATGAGTGACCTCACCGGCTATATGGGGCCGGTTAACATATTTTTCCCTGTCAACCTGCGTAAGCACCGGAATGACGCGTCCCGGGTGATGAGCAATCAGGCCGCCAATGTCTGTCTTGCTATCGAACGCATGGCGGGAGAAGGAATGGAAGAGATTCTTCCCCGTGTGATTAAGGAGACGAAGCGTCTGAAGGCAACACCTATTGGTATCTCTGAACAGGTTTTGATGGACATGGCCTGTGATCCGGAAGGCAGACAGATTCACCTGATGGTGGAAGAGATGGCAGCCCTTCAGAGATCCGGTTTTGCGGATATCTTTATTTCAAATCCTGGGCCGATCAATCTCCCGGACACAGAAGGGCTCACCGATGCCTATGTCTGTTATCCTGGATGTTTTATGCCCTGCACCTGTTTTGTCATCAGCACGTTCCGGGGTAAAATGACTGTCACCATGGGGTATCAGGACAGTGTTCGGGCGAGGGAGGGAACACGAAAGGCGATGGAACTCTTCAGGGATCATTTGCTGGGCATCCTTTCTTAGCATCATTTCCCGATATTTAGTAAAGGAAAGAAACAGAAAAGGAAAGAAAAACACACACGGTTGGTTTTCTTTTTCCTTCTCTTCCTCATTTTGGAAGATTTTCTTGTTATCCTCCGGCTGAAAGCGGTTTTCCCG
>CAZBYH010000126.1:0-5494 GCA_964496155.1 uncultured Methanoculleus sp. | reverse complement strand
GGCGGATGCACTCAACGATGTTTGGGAACCTGAACTTCGCCCTCTTCCCGGTGCTGATCTTTGGAATCGCCTTTATGGGCGCATTTCTGATCCCCCTGATTCGCACCATGATGGACCTGTCCCTGTTGGTCATTCTGCTACACGCAGGCTTTGTTTTGATGGGAATCATGGTCGGTTCATTTGGTTTGATGGGAAAAGAGATCATGAACCGCCGATTCGGGCAGGCAAGTCTCCTTGCCTATTCCGCACGGAGCCTTCCCATCTCAGAAAAACGACTTTTTCTGAATTTCGTTATCAAAGATATCGTGTATTACTTTTTCCTCTGGGTAATGCCCTTCTGCGCAGGGTTTATTCTGGCATCGCCGTTTCTCGGAATGAGCCTGTATTATCCGCTTCTCGTTCTTTTGACGCTCACCCTCTCGTTTCTCACGGGACTGTGTGCGGTATTTCTGTTATCATCAGGATATTCCAGAAGCAAAACAGCGTTTGCGATTGTCATTGGAATTATAGCAGCATTGGCAGCTCTGTTTCTATTCGGGTTTAACGGGGGAATCACTGCACTTCTTCCTCCTCTTGCCGTCTTCTATTCGCTCTCGGCTGAAACCCTTGCAGTATCCGTGGGAGTTATTCTCGCCCTTTTTGCTCTCTCCATGTTCTTTTTCACCTCAGAATATCAGAGTTCAGAGAAACACTACAAAAACCGGCATACTCCCTTGTCCCGACGTCTAAAGAGACTGCCCGCACATGATCTGGTGGCCAAGGATTTCATCGACCTCTATCGCAGTGGTATCGGAATCGGACAGACGATATTCTCCTTCCTTTTGCCGCTGGGTCTGATATGGGTGATGCTCTCTCTCATGGGAGGATTTCTGTCGTCTGACAAGCTATTATTCATTTTTGCGGTGGTAACCGGCGTCATAGCTTCAACCATGTACACATGGCTCACTGAATTTGATGCCATTGCATCATACATGTTCCTGCCCCTCCGGATATCGTCGGTGATGAAAGCAAAAATAGAATCATTTGCGGTCCTTCAGGTAATCCCCGTCATATTCCTTACCGGCATTGCGCTTTTTTCCGGGACTCTTACATATCTCCCTCATGCGCTGGTGCTCTCTCTGAGTGTCTCCTTTTTTGCCCTCGCGGTCGCTGTACGATTGTGCGGGCTCTCTCCTTCCTCGCTCATCTACAATGTCAGGGTTTTTCTGACATACCTGCTTTTGATCGTGCCGCCGGCAATCCTCCTCATCATTCTTGTGTTCATAAATCCGTTCTATGCATGTGCAGGCGTTCTCCTTTTGATTCCCACATGGTACCTTTTACAGAGTGGATTTCAGAAATGGGACGCCACAGACGTTGCCGGATTTTAAAGAAATCCTATTTTTTTTGCCGAAGAACGTGCTTTTTTGGATGGAAAAAGATAAAAATATTATAGAGTTTCTGCGCCGTTCATGTAAGGCCGCAGGGCCTCTGGAATAACAACCGTGCCATCCTCTTCCTGATAATTTTCCATAATCGCTCGGATAGCCCGGGTGGTGGCAATTGCCGTGCTGTTGAGGGTATGGACGAAGTTCTTGGTCTCGAATTCATGGGCGTCCCGCACCCGGATATTGAGTCGCACCGACTGGTATGCAGTACAGTTTGAACAGGAGACGAGTTCACGGTAGGTATTCTCGCGGGGCATCCAGACCTCGATGTCGTATTTCTTTGCAGCAACCGTGCCGATGTCTCCGGTGCAGATGTCCACCACCCGGTACGGAAGACCGAGCATCTGAAAGATATCCTCTGCGTTTTTTAGGAGTTCTTCAAGCATTTCCCATGAATTCTCCGGTTTACAGTAGATGAACTGCTCGACTTTGTTAAACTGGTGAACCCGGAAGAGACCCCGCGTATCAAGTCCGTGCGATCCGATTTCACGCCGGAAGCAGGGGCTTACTCCTGCAAATCTGAGAGGGAGTTCTTTCTCCTCAAAGATCTCGTCCATGTACATTGCGGCCATCGGGTGCTCACTGGTGGCAATTAAGAATTCGTCCTCGCCATCGATGCCATACATCACGTTCTCAAAATCGGCGAGATCGGTGACGCCCTCGTATGCAGCCCGATTCATCATGTAGGGCGGGATAATCGGAGTAAATCCGCGTTTGCAAAGAAGGTCGAGGGCAAAGCGTTGGAGGGCAAGATCCAACAGTGCCAGATTTCCTTTCAGCATGTAAAACCCGGCGCCGGATATTTTGGCGGCTCTCTCGAAATCTGCAAGACCCTTTTCGACTGCAAGTTCACCGTGATTTTTTAGCTCAAAGGATGGGACACGAGGTTCACCCCATGTTTTGGCCTCGACATTTTCTGAATCGTCGCATCCGACAGGAACACTTTCATGGAGAATATTGGGGATTCGCATCAGGTAGAAGCGCAACTTCTGGTTTATCTCATCAAGTGCGGTTTCATCCTCCTTGATCTTTGCAGGCAGGGTTTTTGCCTCTTCAAGGAGCGCGGTCACATCCTGTTTTGCCTTTTTTGCTTCCTTTATCTCCCGGCTGATGACATTGCGCCGGTTTCGCATGACGTTGATCTCGATCTGCATTTCACGCGACTGGATATCCTTTTCCAGCAGATCGTCCAGCCAGCCAAGTTTCTCGGTATCACCCCTCTTGGTGAGGTCTGCCCGGACGACATCCGGGTTGTTTCGAATAAATTTTAATTCAAGCATGTCTTGTTGTCATATATGCCCATCATCAGGGATTATTGTTACGAGCGCCCGTTTTTTGGACGTCACTCCCCAGTCCATCAATACTACCTGCGGAGGAATGTGGAAATGGCGTTTTTTACAGATATCCTCTATCAACCGGTCCGAATAATATTCCCCGGTGAAGGGGATTATCAGAAAAAAAATGGGTATGGATGAAACGACTTCAGACATGCCGGAGTCATGGCTTCTATCATAACATTACTTCTTTGTCTGCAATAATTACGCCCATATTGTCATCTATTATCTGGATCCGCCATTTTCCTGACGGAAAGGGCTTTAGGTATGACCAACCGGCCCCCCATTTGCTGTCATCTCCGATGCGGGAGTAGGCATTTGTGATATAATAATCGCCGTTTGCAGTGTGTCCTACCGTGAAATAATAGAATTCCGCGCCCGGATTGATTTTCTGCCCTTTCATGGTGATGGACTGCATGGCCTCATACGACTTGCCATTTGGATCAATGAGCATGAATTTGATACCTTCTGTCCCTGCATACACCCCTTCCTTATAATGCAGGTCGAGTTCGTTTCCGAAGGTAAATCGAATCTTTATGGCATTCGCATCCCACGTATCCGTCCCCGCCGAGAGTCCCGGGACAACGGTTGCCGTCATCATTGCGTACTGAGGAGTGTAATCGCCCATTGAACTGCTATCCCCAACATCCATTACATAGGTAAATACCACCGCGGCAAACGCCACCACGAGAAATATCATGAGGATAGAGCCAATATTCTGCGATACTCCGGAGTCGTCCATTATATTCCTTTAGATATGCTATATGATATACATTTTTAATTGGAAATGGGTTTTAGGCCACAATTGAAATATTATGAGAGTTTTGGGTCATAAATGTGATGTATGGATCATACTCCGACCCGATTCAGAAAAGATGCAGATTCACCGGCACAAGGGTAGGGATATTTTCCAAGACTTATGTGAGCACTCGGGTGTGAATTGGTTATTTCCGGGTGCACCCGTGCCTCATGTCATTAGCCCATCCGACGATGCAGTCTAACAGGAAAAGAGCGGTTACTCACTCTTCATGCTTCCCCATCATCCGTTTCAGATTCGAGATGGGCGGCACGGCGGCAGATTGCCGTCAAAAGGCCGGACTCAAACGCAGATTCAAGTGCCCCATCACAGAACCGATCCTGTCGGATGACGATAGTAATGAGCTGAAACAGCTGATCCGGGGTGGGAATGCCATTTTTTCCGGGTCACCACGCAAACCTATTGCTTCTGATGTTTGTGCCCACTGTGGCCAGTTGAAGTCTCTCAGGACCCACCCAAGGTCATAGGCTGAATGAAAAAACGCATTGGCATGTTTGGACAGCCTGAAATCTGGCATCGTAAAAACACGGGGCTCCACGTCTTTTGATTCACTCCAGGTTCCAAAGGCGAAGTCCTGCTGTTTAAAGATAGGCAGGAATGCCGCGAGACTATGGAGGCGCTGTTTGAGTGTCGGGGTGTCCTTTTGTTTCATATATTTTTTGGTCTCCTGTTCTCTGTGGGGTGTGAGCAGAGAAAATGGTGGGGGAATGATTGATAAATTATTTCCGGATGCGAGTGGTGCGAGAGAGAATAACCCCCCGTAATTCAGGCAGACAATTTCCCTGTTGCATTATCTTCATAGGTGAGGCCAAACACCGTGTCAGTCATCCATCACCGGGCCGTCTTCATCGAGGGTGAGAGTATCTGCCACCCCCGGCTGGGTTGCTTCCATGAAGGTTTGGAGCTGGGCAAGATCAACGCAGTATTCGCGTTCATAGTCGGTGGGATTGCCACAGTATTATCCTGCTGCATATACCGACGGACGTTCTCCGACACGGCCCCCGGCATCTTCGCCCCGGTTGCACGGTGCCCCGGTAAGTGCAGTGCAGATCAACTGTTTGATCCCTTTTTCAGTGGTGTGAGTGGTCATTTCATTCCCTCTGTCAGCCAGTCACCAACCAGATGCATTATATCAACCCTTGTCTCACAAAAAATTAAGTTTTGGCTATGATTTACTTAATTTATCGGTAAAAGACATTTAAACCAGATTAACCGTTCTGAACTGATGATATGTTGGGATTCAAAGATGAAATGGTCATTTCGTTGAAGAGCGGGACCTTTTTTCGGGGAATCGAATGTCCGGCAGTCATGGTTACCGCGTGCCCATGATTTGACACAGTCCCTACCGGGGGATTTGTCAGGTCACCGGAGGAAGGTGACATCTCTCCACTTTCGCGTGCTGTTTTTAACAAAATCCGGTGAGATCGGGAAACTAAAATATGAACACAATACCAGTAATTGTATGATACTTGATGAAAAAATATCCTTTGATGAGGAATCTGAGGCCCTTGAGTTTAAAGAATGGCTTGCTCAATTCGGGTGTAAGGCTAAAATAAGCACAATTTTTTGTTATTTTACTGAAGATGTCATCAGCGGTAGTATTGATACCATTGACGAATGGTGCAGCGAAATGAGCATAGAGGATGAAGAACGTGCTCCCATATATCAGCTCATTCAACAGAAGAATTCAAACGTAAAATGTGCAGTGGAGGCTATCCTTGAAGGTCGTTTGGCGGGTGATGTACTATACACCGCAATGGATCAACAGATCTCGGATGCAAAACTACTATCAATAGTTATGGGAAATCAGAGCATAAACAATTTGGAATTTTCATCCGAGAGGTTCAATGACGAGATATTCAATCCCAAACTCCGGTTGAAAATTAGGGCTCACATTCCAATTCTCCAAGTATTTA
>CAZBYH010000125.1:0-5546 GCA_964496155.1 uncultured Methanoculleus sp. | reverse complement strand
TCATACGTGATGAAGAGAATGACGTGAATTCAATAGGTCATGACTTCATAGACGAAAGGAAAACTGCCGTGATTGAGATCAGAACATCGTCATCTCCCTTAAACCGGCAGTTTTCGGAGTACCGCTTCTCAACGATCCGTGTCTGTATCTTCACAGATACCTGGATGGTGGCCACGATAAAGATGTACGACGAATCGGACACTCTTATCAAAAGAGTGAGTTATCGCGAAATACAGGTCAATCCCGGCGTTCCTGACGACGTGTTTATCTTCACACCACCCGAAGAGGCTGAAATCCGGCCTCCCTTTACTCCCTGCATTACTCCCCTCATCTTTACCTCACTCCACAATGCCCAGTGGCACCTGGCGCCCGATATCGTGCTGGCCCTCCCCTTCTATCTCCCCGGGGGATACGTATTCAGTTCTTCAGGCGCTGATGTCGCCCAGGACAGACACCAGATGATATGGTACCAGCGGGGAGAGATCACACTCCGCTTTGATCAGGGGCCGGTCGGTACGATGGTATACGGAGATTTTCCAGACACAGAAAAGCAGGTGGTGGTCAACGGGGTGAAAGGAACGTTTTTCTCCTCTGGTCATGAAAACCAGCTCCAGTGGAGCGCATTCAATCTCTCGTTTGTTCTTACCGGAACCCCAGGTGAGGAGGAGATGGTGCGGATCGCCGAATCGGTTGCTCCGGCACCCTATGACCCAAACACAATTCCGCCGTACGAGTATGTACCTCCTACGGACCCCATGGTAAAAACCATCGCCGTTCACCAGACCGAGAAAAACAGGAATGTCACTGTTACCTTTGAATCCATCGAGTGCACCCGGGAACGGGTGGAAATGGTACTATGTGTCGAGCTCCCCCACGACCTGCTCGCCACACCCACCATTCCGCACCCGCCGGGCGTCACCCTGCCACCACGCTCCCCTGAACCGCACGGCGAGTTCCGGGTGGACGATGGCAGACCCCTCCGGGCACTGGGGTTCAGCTACCGCCCTGTTGGGGATAGCACCCTGATATTCTGGAGACTGGAACCGATCCCCTCACATGCGAAGGTGTTGCACGTGAATGTCTCCCGGTTCAGGGAAAACGAAGGGCCGTGGGAATTTGTAATCGACCTGGAGGGGTGAAGAAGAGTGCAGATACTGATCATGGAATCATTGATGGAAATCCAGATTATCGACATCATGTGCGGGATAATGCTTTTTTTCCTGCCAGCAGCCATAGGTATTGGAGGATATGCCGCTATTCTGTTTTTCCTCATCAATCGCATACCAGATAGAAAGATACGAGTAGTTACTCCACCGATCCTCGCCATTGCGATAGCATTCATCGCCCTCATGGGAGAGTACACCGGACTGTCATATCTCCAGGATCAGATGATACACATAACGATCCTTGCACTGGGAGTGATTACGCCATTTCAGCTCATATATCCCCGGTTGAAGATGAAAAAGAAGTGGGTCGTGGTGATTGCATATTCTGTTATCTCGTTCTTATTGTATACCATAGTGAGTTATGGGCGTAGTCCATCCAATCCCATATATGACAGCATTATACATTATTTCGGTCTGTTCTTCCGGCCCGTATCAGAATTGTGCAGCTATGTTGAGATTCTGCTTGTCGCAGTAGCGGTATGTGGGTTTTTCCTGCTTGTCGGCAGAACACTGGGATGGCTGGATCGTTCCCGGCTGAGACATCTTCCCTCTCCTGCAAGAGTCCTCGTCACTCTTGCCCTGACACCGTTTTTATTTCTGGCATCATATGTGTATGTCCTGTTTCTGCTCTTCCAGGCGATACCATGGAAGGAGCGTTTCCTTGCTCCTCCGCTCATTGCTATCATACTCGTTATAACCGGTGCCTTTCTCAACACCGTCGATGGGATATTCATCCTCATCAACCCCGGATTACTCGTCTATATCATACTTTCACTCGCAATCGTGACGCCCTTTCCCGTTTTTTCCCGGTATCTGGATAGGAAGCAGAAGGAGATCGCGATCGTTGTGTGTTCGGTAATCACCCAGTTTTCACTGGTATGGATAGGGAGTGTATTTGGTTCCGTTTTTTTCCAGCCACCGGATCTTCTCGCCTATTTGGTATGGTATGGGGCAGGGGTCGCTATCGCCACAGTGGTGTATGGGTTCATCACCCTGGGAGTCAATGAGATGAAAAAGAGATTTTCCGGGAAAACCGGCCACGATAACAGTGGTGCCGATGTGGAAAATAGTATAGAGGATACAACCGGAGGGAAAGCATGACCGAAACAAAAGAATCAAAATCAGACACTGAAGACAAAAAAACAGGTGAAAAGCAGAGGGATGAAGAAAAAAATTCCCAGATCTGGGGAATTGCCCTCGGTGTACTGGTTTACATCCTCCTCTTGTTTTTGTTGTTTCAGGTGGCTGGTTTGTTTTTCTCTCCGCACGAAAATCCCTATGATAACCCCGTCTTCGGGTGGATCTCATCTGGATGCATACTTCCGTGCATCTATACCGGCCTGTACTTCGTCTACGCCCGACACTGCGAAGAAAAGAAGAAGGTGCGGGAACGGGCAACACTGGCGGGACTTTTCGCAGGCTTTTTCGTATGGCTCTTCCTCACGGCGGCAGCCTTATGGATGGGAATTGTCATCCCCCGGCATCTGAACATCTTCGCCGGCTATTTCATTATCATCCTCATTATGGTGGTGATAGAATGGCGGTTTGAGCGCCGGTGGTCGCGGGATATGCTGATTGCGTTTGCCGGGTTGCTCATTATCGGTGCCTGCCTCGCGGGTGTGGTCTTTATCGACAAGCCTGCTGTCCCGGTGGTCATGATTCCCGGTGTAACCGATGTACTGACCGGGGAATATCAATCGGCCGAGCTCGGGGTGAGTCCATCCGTGAAGCGCTACGATATCGTGGTCTTTGACATCCCCGCCATTCAGGAGGAGATCGAGAACAGTCACTCCCTGAATCTCAGGATGTATCACGATGACTATCTTGCTGAGCTCGAACCTCTGCCCGAAGGTTTCTTTGGTCAAACACCTGATGCCCGTTCATATATCGGCTCTTTTGCAGGAGTAAAGGATAGCACGCTCCATCTCTCGGTGAGCGATGTGGCAGTCCTTTTCCAGGCCACGTTTCATGGGATGGAGTTCTTTATCGAGACGACCGGGACATTCGCCGACGACGGGAGGCTGTTGCATGTAATCTACTCCTCCCACGACACCGAGTGGAGTAAGAAGTACGAAGACCTGCACGCCTTTTCCCTCTTTATCGTTCGGGCCAGCGAAAAGGAGGCGCTGGAGAACCCGGATGCAGTGCACCACCTGACCGAAGAGGAGTTAGATGACTACCCTGTGATCGCACGTATCCTCCGCTATGGCGGGTACAACCTTAATCTGAGCAATCAGGAGGCCGGTGCTATCCAGGATATTCCGGGATGGGGTATTGTTGAGTATCGGGGATACTACTACCAGTTTTTCATTGCAACGGAGTCCGTATAGAGGCAGGGAATTGGTATTACGGTGAAAAGGACGGTCTGCCTGCCTGTAATTGGGGTCGGTGACCGTACAATTCCCAATGCCATAATTTTTATCATCTCCTCCACCGGCAACCACCCCTGAAAATGGTACATATGACGGGGAAACAAAAACACCCGGCCTTGGTATTGGCCTTGTTATCGCCGGGCTAATGATCACGACATCCAATGAGAAAATAGTAAACGGTAACCAAAATAGTCTTGGTCTGGCAAAAGAAAGGTGAAATTGGGAACGACCCTGAATCACGTGATAGAAATGAAGAAAATCATATATTTTATTCCTCTGTTCGTCATTGCAGTGATACTTTTGGCATTTTTGGTGTTCTGCCCTTTTGATCAACAATTACCAGATACAAACTTTGAGACCGTTGATATCACGCATTTCGACCTTTATGACAATGCATCCGGATCAATGGTGCAGGGAGCGATGTTTGCAGGGGTGAGTGAAGTAACCCACCAGGTGGTAATCACCGCCCACCTTTGGATATCTTCCAAAGACTTTGGGGGTGTGGAATTTGGCATTCCACAGGGATGGATAGTTACGGAAAAATACAGCAGCTATCCTGACGGCGATATAAATGCCCATCCCGAATACTCCATCTCGGAATGGCATACCGGTTCTTCCGTAGAATACAACAGGTTGGTGAAAATAACACCGGATCTCAATTTCTCCAGCCTTGGCGAGGGAAATGAAGGGTATGTCGTTCTGGTGCTTCAGCCAGAGGATGGCGCCCATCCCACCGAAGAATGTAGGATTCTTGTTTCTATCGGAAGTGAAATGGTAAATGGCACCTCTGTAATCCACCCGACGTTTACCAACTATTCTCTCAATTTTTCAATATCCAGATAAGAATTGTATATACCCATGCCCTGATTCAGAATGGTTCGTGAGTTCCATTTTTACAAGAACAATTTTTTCCGTTTTAGACCGGGTAATCATATTCAATTGGGTTTGGTCCTCATTCATGTGAGAGTTCCCAGAGATACAGGGATGCGACCGAACCATAGGGTGAATATCGTTTTCTATATGCATCAAACTCAGTTTTGGTCAGTGTCTCTATGCCATAGAGGTTCATCATACCCCGTCGAATCGCCAAATCCCCCCAGCTGACAACATCGGGACGTTCCAGAGAGAAGATCATGAGCATTTCAACCGTCCAGATGCCCACGCCTTTCAGAGCAGTTAATCGTTTGACAATCTCAACATCTGAGAGATTGCTGAATTCCGAAAGATTGAGTTCTCCTCGGGCTTCATGTTCGGAGATATTTTTTATAAAGCCCGCTTTCCGCATGGAAAGCCCACATTTCTGAATTTTTTCAATGGGTGCGGAAGCGATCATTTCCGGCGTAATGTTTCCAAAACAATCACCCATTCTCATCCAGACAGTTGCTGCTGCTTTTTTGGATATCTGCTGAGAAACAATAGTATTGATAATTGCAGTGAACAGGTCAGGATTTGTCTCACGTTTGATCATTCCGATCCTATCAATAGCTGTTCCAAGCAATTCATCCTGTTTTTTTAGGTAATTCACCTCTTTGAGTCCGTATTTAAATATCCCCATATCTCTGTTCCATATCCAGCAGGAATTGTTTTGTTTCAAGACCCCCCGCATATCCTGTCAGTGACCCGTTTTTTCCGATGACCCTGTGACAGGGAATAATAATGGGAATCGGGTTACGGTTATTGGCAAGCCCCACTGCTCTTGAAGCCTTGGGATTGCCTATTTTCTGTGCAATCTCCTGATAGCTCCGTGTTTCACCATAGGGTATCTCTTGCAGTGCTCTCCAGACACTCTGCATGAACTCTGTACCGGCGGGTGCAAGAGAAAGATCAAACTGTGTCCGTTCTCCACAAATATACTCTTTTAATTGTAATCCGGCTTGTTTCAATAGTTTTGATTCATGGATACTCGCATCTTCGGATACGATTTCTTTATCGAAATACAGGTTTGTAATGCCTGTTCCATCTTCAGCAATTCCGATCTTTCCAAGATCTGTCTGATAGAAAAAAACAT
>CAZBYH010000124.1:2893-5566 GCA_964496155.1 uncultured Methanoculleus sp. | reverse complement strand
GGGGCATGCCGGCCATCAATGCTGATGATATATGAGGGGTGAGGTCCGTGCGGCCATCCGGTCCGGGCAAGGCAATCCTGCAGATGTTTCTGAGCCCCTTTTTTCCCCACCGTCTCCCGGCACAGAAGACAGGTGCCGGGGTATTTGCGTGGTTTCATAAGAGTTTTTTCCACCGGAAACGATTTAATGAATATGGTCCGACCCGTCCAGACAGATGCGTGCGTAGCTGGCGGTGTCTGCACGATACCAGCATAGTTATCAGCAACCCTGTGAAAAACGGAGATAGAGAGAAATGAAAGACCATACCAGAACCCCGTTCGCCACGCCACTCCTCAATTCCCTCGCACCGGATCAGATGCACCACGTCCTCTTCCATCTGGTCCGTACCGACCCTGCCATCGCCGCCCGGGCAGAAGAGATCGCAGGCACGCTCATCGGTGATGTTGATCCTGAGGATATTGCAGAGACGCTCGCAGACGACCTTTCCAGCCTCGAAATCGAAGACGTATGGCATACTGCGGGCAGAACCCGTGACGGTGACCACATCGATACCAGCGAACGTGCATGGCAGATGATGGACGAGGTGGTCTCACCCCACCGGGATGAGATGATGGCTTATATCAGACGGGGTATGCCTGAGGAATCCCGTCGCTATTGTTCGGGCATTCTCCTGGGGCTCCGGAACTTCGAAGAGACCGATTCGCCATTCTGCAAAGAAATACCCGATTACGGTAGTGAGACCTCGATTGATATCCGGCAGGAGTGGGAGGAAGCCATTTGCGACACTGAACAGATCGCCCTGCTTGTGGATTTTCTGGAAGAACAGGGACTCAGATGAACGATTGAGCCATCCCAACTGGTCACAGCCACAAAAACGCCTCAAGCCTCGGGATATCCTCATCCCCGCCATCATTCATTAGGTATTTATTTTCTCTCGTGTACCTGAATCACTATGAACACCAGGAACACTACGCGGTTTTCAGGATCCACAAACCCAACAAAAACCGCACTTCTCATCCTCATTTTCATCGCCGGACTCGCCATCATCGCTGTCCAGCCGGCCCTTGCAGCCGGTGCCAAACCCGGTCTCAGCGCAGTGCCGGCGGAAATTAACATCACCAAAGCCATTGCAACGATGGATGCGGCATTCGATGAAGGAAACTGGCCCCGGGCCGCTGCGTACGCAGAACTCATCACCAACAATGATGAGAACGCACCCGCTGATGTCTGGGACAAATGGGGACGGTCCCTCCGGAAGATGGGGAAGTACGACGAGTCTCTCGTTGCAGCATCCGCTGCCGTTGAAAAAGCACCGGACGCCATGGAGCCGTACCTGAACCGGGGATACACCTATCTGGCACTTGGTGAGTACCAAAAGGCACGGCTTGACGCGGAAAAGGTACTCGAACTCGATTCAATGAACGCCACGGCATATCATATCATTGCATCCGGTCTCCTGAAACAAGGGGAACCAAAAAATGCACTGGTCGCCATCAATACCGCTCTTGCAATGGAACCGGACAATGCATTGTATCTCAATACCAAGGGGATGGTTCTCATGAAGATGAAAAAATATGGGGAAGCCGTCACTACCCTGACTCAGGCAACGGAATCGGAGGGATACATCGCCCCGTGCCCTGATGCCATCCCTCCGGAAGAGAACCTGATTGCCGCACAGCAACGGTATGATGACAACAATGCGCCGATTGGGCTGATCGTCATTGCCGCGGTCGTCATTCTGGTAGTCGGCGTCGGGGCGATATTCCTGCAGAAAAGAACGTGAGAAACACCAGAGGGATGTCAGGGAAAAATGGGAATACCTGAGAGCAGGTAAGAAAAAACAAATCAGAAAACCATGCTTCACTTCGAGAAAAAAGGGATCCGAATACTGGGAATCGCTGAGAGTTACCGGGGAAGAGAACAGTCCCTCGTCTGCGGCATTGTTATGCGCCGGGACAGAATCATTGACGGGTGCGCATTCTCCCATGCAACGGCAGGAGGGATGGACGCGACAGACGCTGTCCTCGCTATATGGAACCGTCTGGCACGTGATGATATCCAGGCCCTCATGCTCGGGGGAACCGTCATATCCTGGTTTAATGTCATTGACATGGTGCAGGTGCACGAACGCACCGGAGTGCCTGTTATATCTGTCACCTATGAGGATTCCCCGGGTCTCGAAGACGATATCCAGTACCACTTCCCCGGCGACGAAGAGCGACTTCGTGCCTATATCGCTCTGGGGAAACGAACACCCTGCCCGCTCTCAACCGGAGAGACCGTATATCTCCGGACAGAGGGCATCCCCCTCGATGATGCCATCCGTGCCTGCACTATCTTTACCGCTCAGGGGAAAGTCCCCGAACCGGTCCGGGTGGCACGCATTATTGCACGGGGATTTCTCTCCGAAGACCCCGCTGCATCCATGCCGGTTCAATAAAAAAATAGCAAAAAAATAAATTAAAACTCAATACCTCTGCGGGCCCGCACACCAGCCGCATAATAATGTTTGATCTTTCTCATCTCGGTTGTTAGATCGGATGCAACAATCAATTCAGACGGGGCATTCCTCCCGGTGCAGATAACATCAACATGGGGGGCCCTGCCAGTGAGAGCATCGATCACCTCAGATACCTTAACCATATCATAATAGAGCGCCACATTGACCTCATC
>CAZBYH010000124.1:0-2793 GCA_964496155.1 uncultured Methanoculleus sp. | reverse complement strand
AGAGCCGCCGTTGTCTTCCCTTTGCCGTCTCCGGTGTAGACCTGAATGTATCCCTTTTTCATGCGAATATGTCTCTTTAATCAGTAAATAATCAAATAATTTCCGGTTTGGAAAAGGTGAGGAGTCGAGGCAGATACAGACAGAACCGGTCAGGCTCTGCACGTGTTTCAACGAATCCTGATACTATTTGTCATGCATACGTACATATGCCCGACTTCCGACATCGAGTGCAGTATAGACACCTATCAGAACACCAACCATCACGAAGAGGCTGACAATCTGATCCCCAAAATATCCCCGGGCAAAATTCCCGGCGATTATTCCTGCACCAACAGAAACAAAAAGTTTGCCTAATTCAATTCTGTCGAGGGAAACCATAGGTATCTCTTTTTCCTCTGCCTGAATAAAAGGTGTGTTTCCCGTCAGGCAGTATCCCTGTGGGGCGACTTCTTCCGGAATGATTCCGTTTTTTTGCTGACAACTGCCAGATGACCAATACATTCCACGCATACGTCCCGGAAATTCGGCGGGATTTCGGGCATCGAATCTGCAATAATACCCATTAACAGGGTAATCGCGACCCAAAACAATCGCAGACAAATACCCCATCGTCCGGCATCATCTGCTGTTGCATGTCGGGGACGCATATCGTCACCCTCTTTTGGCGCATACCGATGTGCCGTTTTTAAAGATATCCGGGGGATTAGTGTTCGCCCCGAACAGCCGAAAAACGATATAAACCGTTGAATTCAGATAAAAACCACGTTTTCGTGTCATGCATTCTCACGACAGCTATATATATTAACGGCGTTAATTAAGACACATGCACGAAATTAACACCGTTAACAAAGTACGGCTGCCCCCCTCTTCGAAGCGGGTGTTAACCCTTCTCGAGGATGGGAAGTCAAGAACATTCAAACAGGTGACTCAGGAAATAGATATCTCACCCCGTACTATCCGGTACGCCATTAAAAAATTAAAAGAGAACGGACTTCTCATCGAGAAATTTAATTTCAGAGATGCCCGCCAGGTGCTGTATCAGATCAAAGACACAATCGCGTCTGATGATGCCCAGACGGCAACTGCATGAACCCGCCGTCCTGCGACATAATGATTTGTGATGAAATAGTACGGCAGTACCTTCCCCAGATACGGGCCGAAGTGGTATCCAGAATGGTAACGGAAAGAGGCCTTTCTCAGAAATGTGTTGCAGGATATATGGGTATCACCCCGGCCGCGGTATGTCAGTATGTCAGCAGAAAACGGGGATGCAGATGCATCGAGTTCTCAGATGATTTAAACGAAGTCATTGACCAGTGGACATGGTCGCTTATAAACGGTGACAGAAGAGTGACGATCTGTGACATATGCAAATGTGTCTACAGAAACAACAAATGAACGGATATTCGTCTGATACCACCGGTGTCCAACCGGTCCGGATACCATTCAGATGTCTTTCCCCGTGAGACGATCAAACTCTTTTTTAACCCGATTTCACGCGAACAGGCGTCAGTCCGATAACCAACGTGAATTACCACAAATTAAACATCTCAGGTAACGATATCTCTGGGTATGAAGGATGCCTCTGTAATCATATATACGGATGGAGCCTCACGCGGAAATCCCGGAGACTCCGCATGGGCCTATATGATACTGGATAACGGAACGGTTGTCACGAAAAAATCCGGATTCAGCGGGTATGCAACCAATAATCAGGCGGAATATTTTGCCGTCATCAATGCACTGTCAGATGCAGCACAGCAGGGGTTTAAAAATATCATTCTCTACTCAGACAGCGAACTTGTCGTTCGTCAGCTGAAAAAAGAGTACAAAGTCAGAGACAGTTGCCTGAGACAGCTATACATGAAAGCGATGGGCATCGTCAAGGCATTTGATTCCGTTTCTTTTAACAATGTGCCGCGCTCAGACAGAAACATTAGCATCGTCGACAAGATGTGCAATGAGACGCTCGACCGGGTGAAAAAAGGAGAAAAATTACCGGTCTGTGAAGAGATATCCGAAAAAGACGAAATTTGCCTCAAACCGGTGGGAATCGTCAGGTCATCCTATACAGGATTAAAGGATGCACCGCGGCAGGGACGTCTTTCTGATGAACTGGCTGAGATCCATATCTTTCCCGAATATGCGGACGCATTGCACACCATTGAGAAATGCTCCCACCTTGTTGTGCTCTGCTGGTTTGACAAGGCAGAACGGACACTTCTCAGGGCAACCCCACCGGGGCGACGGGAAGAGCGGGGTGTTTTTGCCATCCGATCACCCGGACGCCCGAATCCCATCGGCCTTGATGTGGTCGATCTGGTAAACATACGCGGAACAGTATTAACCGTCCGCGGACTCGACGCCATTGATAATACCCCGGTACTGGATATCAAACCCGTCATTGACTTAGACAACGTTCAGACCACAAAAACAAAGTAGACACCAGATGGTTCAGACACCAGCATACCCACAGAAAATACGCAAATATATCCCTATGAATATTGGAACCATATATAGGTTAATGCAGGACGAATGAAAGAAATCATTCATACTTCAGATGACATAGATATAGTACAGAGATTAAGAAGGAGAATATTATGACCGAAAATACCAAAAAACCAGAACCGGCATGTGATGGAAACTGTTCATCATGCGCAACCGCATCCACGTGTGATGATCCAGCTAAGAAAGCCCACGGAATTGAAAAAGTGAAGATCGATGTAAAACATATCATCCTCGTTCTTTCCGGCAAGGGTGGCGTTGGAAAGAGCACGGTTGCAACAAACCTCG
>CAZBYH010000123.1:0-5570 GCA_964496155.1 uncultured Methanoculleus sp. | reverse complement strand
CGCGCATTATATTCTCCTTTTCCTGCAAGTGTATCCTTTTTCTCTCCATTAAAGGCAGTAATATCATCCCGGAATACTACTTTCAGCTCTCCGGGGACCGATGTCCGGAACACTGATTTTGCCTTTCCTCTATAGATCGGCTGGTTATCATCCATGTTATTTATTATCTCCAAATTCTTTTGTATTCCGTATCTCAATTATGTAACTAAGCCTTTGAATTATTTCACTCAGATGGTCATCATACCATCCCTTGTCAATGTAGTGCTGATAGATACAAAGACGTTCTTTGAGGATATTATTTCCAATAATTCCTTTCAGTTCCTCAATCTGCGGCCATTGATGTTCAGGGTTGACATAATCTACGGTAACCGGTGAAACGCCACCCAGATCATCGACTCCACAGGAAATAAGATATGATGCATCAGACAAATTCGGAGGAACCTGAACCCTCACATCGTCCGGCAGGATCTTTCGCGCAGAACGGATGATGGTGCACATTTCTTCTGCTCCCGGATATGTTGCAGATTCCATTGGCGTGCCTTCTTTCGGACAGAAGTTCTGAATAATGACCTCCTGAATATGACCGTACCGTTTGTGGAGGTCCCGTATTACTTCCAGTGATTCAATGCGGTCATCTGCGGTTTCACCAATCCCGATTAATATCCCGGTAGTGAAGGGTATTTTCAGTTTTCCGGCATCTTCCATCATACCGATACGAACATCAGGGGCTTTCCCCGGTGAGCCACGATGGGCAGGGATGTCGGCTGTTGTCTCAAGCATGAGGCCCATACTCGCATTCACCTCTCGTAGACGTACCATCTCCTCTTCGGTGAGGATACCTGCATTTGTATGAGGCAGCAGGCCCACGCGAAGTGCCTCTGCACACATGTCATAACAGTATTCAAGAAAATCCGTATACCCGATCTCGGATAAATACGGAGCAAAACCAGACACGTTTCCTGGACGTTCCCCAAAGGTAAACAATGCTTCCGTGCACCCCATACGAGCGCTGTGCTGCAAAATGTCACGGACCGCATCAGGAGGCATAATGCATCCCGCCTGAGGGGGCTTTTTAAAGCAACAATACCCGCATGAATTACAGCAGACCGTAGTCAGGGGAAGAAACGCATTGCGTGAAAATGTTACCACACGCCGTTGCATGAATACATATCTGCATGCATTATATTCAATCTTCGGAACATGCAAAAAAAGTCAGAACCACTGGTCAAGAGTCTTTTGACCAGCTGTTGTGCGCATCTTTGTGAGGACGGCATCCACACGTTCTTCTGAAAATTCATATCGTCCACAAAGCACGTCACGCACCGCAGATTCATCCGGTTGTTCCCATGAAATAGTATAGTCATCCGTCACCGGTGGGGAACGGAAAAACTCTATCACCGGGCTTGGATCAAAATCCGGTGCTTTTTCTTCAAGGGTTTTTTGGAACGTGTCATTCTGTACAATCTTCAGCGCTGTTTTTGGGCCAATCCCCTTTATCCCTTCATTAAAATCGGTTCCGATAAGGATACCCATTTCAATCAGATTCTCGCGGGTAATCTTCAGGCCTTCAAGAATCTTTGATAAGTACAGTTTTTCCGGTTCTACAACAAGCGTCCGTCCCCGGAATTTCCGTTTACCGCTCACGGCCAGATTTCTCACGAGAACAGGCACCCCGAATAAGAGTGAATCATAATCCTGTGATACAGAAAAATCCAGCTCATTCTTCTGCACCATATACGCTGCCTGTGCCTCACCTTCACTGGGGGCATCCACGAACGGAATACCCATTACCGTTAAGAGTTCCTTTGAACTTGACATCACCCATTCATCAACGCGGGAGGAGGCGCGTGCCTGTTTATACGACTCAGCGATATCGCCTTTTTCTTTAGCCTCCACCCATGCAGTTCCCGCTTTATCACGCAGTTCCCGCCTTTTTGCGATGGTGGAAGATTTCAGGTCAGGTGGTTTTCCGTCAAAAATATACACGGGTTTCAATCCGTATTCAAGGAAACGGGCAGTTCGAAAAAAAAGGCCGGAGAGATGCGATGTAACTTTTCCTTCGCTGTTCATCAGCGGAGTTCCATCCGGTTGTCTGATAATGGTCAGAAATTGATATAACGCATTATTCCCATCTATCGCCGCAGTACCAGAGAGAGAATCCCACCCCACCGGTACTTTGTAATCTGCCAGAATATCTCGTAGCGCAACGCCCATAATATCTAAATTATATGTGTTTTCTAACGGTAAACTCTGCGAGATAGTTCCCCAACAATCTGATGGACTTCTGATATCATGGTATCACATTTGTTGCATACCATCTGATTGAGTTCATCAAGATTCATACGCATCGTCCGTTCCCGGGCAATGACGCTATTATCAAGATTTCTGATCTTCGCCCCAAGCGAAAGAAACAGCCCCCCCAGTGCGGCCATCATCAGCGTTGCTGCAACAGCAAGTACCAGATCCTGCCAAATTCGCAGAACCAGAACCAGTGTTGATATGATGAGAACAATTGCCAGTATGATATCGACAATAAATTCCTGAATATCCATGGCATTTGATATCAGCACGACACTTATTAAATTACCTGTATTGATCTGGTTCAAACCGTTGCCAGGAACAGATATCACTGATTTCGCGATCACTCTTTTTAACCAATCAGAGTACATAATCACTTATCAATGAATATGAGAGAAATTGCTCCGTTTATCGGGATGGGAATTCTGATGATTGCTGTACAGATTATTGCCCTTTTCCTCATGCCCCTGATGCTTGGCGCGGGATATGAGGCATTCGAAGACCCCGGTTCAGCGGCAAATCTCATCTACTTTGTTGTCATCCTTTTCGTATTCACCGGTATTCTTCTCTGGCTCATCAAACGTGGGAAAGAATTTGTCATTAAAGCCATCATCGGCTTTTCGATTCTCTTTATTTTTGGTTACATTTACAGCGCAATCATTCTCTTTTTCATGGGAAACACCCCTGTTGCCTGGGCACTCACCATCATTGCCACCGTTATATCGGGGGCGCTCCTGTATGTCTATCCTGAATGGTATGTCATTGATATTCTTGGTGTCCTGATATCGGCAGGTGCCGCAGCAATATTTGGTATATCCCTTGCTATCATCCCGGTTTTGATTCTTCTGATAGTGCTTGCCCTTTACGATGCAATCTCCGTATACCGTACAAAACATATGGTAGTGCTTGCTGAAAGTGTCATTAATATGAAAACACCGATCCTTGTTGTGATGCCAAAGTCACGGAATTATTCCTACATCAAACAAGGAATCGAGCTAAAAGATAAAAAAGAAGGCAGGGGAGCATATATTATGGGAATGGGGGATCTCATCATGCCAAATATACTGGTCGTTTCTTCCTTCGCGTTTCTCACCGGCGCACCCCTCTTATTCGGCATTCCCCTGCCAACCATTGGTGCCATGGCAGGAACCCTCGTGGGCCTTGCAGCCCTGTTATGGTTCGTATCCGGAGGAAAACCACAGGCGGGTCTTCCTCTCCTGAACGGAGGAGCAATCGTGGGATTTATTCTTCTATGTGCATTAACGGGGAGCTGGGCCTGGATACCCGGTATGTGAGGAGACATTCAACAACCTCTTCAATACCTTCGCCGGATGTTGTTGACATATTTCGATAGCCATCAAGTGATTTCAGGTCGGATTTGTTTACCACTACCTCAATCGGCACAATATCAATCATCCGCCGGAGTTCCTCAAGAAGGTTCAGTTGTTCGTTAATCGGATATCCACACATTTCACTCGCATCAATGATGAAAAGGATAACATCTGCAATATTGGTGATTGCAGAGAGCGCCTGATGCTCAATGTAATTCCGGTCCTGGGCCGGTCGGTCGAGAATGCCTGGTGTGTCAACAATCTGAATCCGTTCTCGTCCGATATTACAATGCCCCACTACAATCTGTTTTGTCGTAAACGCGTATTCAGCCACTTCCGGAGCAGCAGATGATACCAGTCGGATAAACGATGATTTCCCCACATTCGGGAATCCTGCTACAACAATGGTGAAGTCATCCCTGATGTCGGGAAGTTTCCGGAGAGTATTGCGTGCTTCATTGAGGAAATGGAGCTCATCGTCGATCTGGTGAATAACGGAAGCAATACGGGCAGTTCCCTGCTTACGAATATTATTCGATTCTTCTGATCTCCGTATCTGCCATGCGTATTCATTTCCGAGGGTCATTACCTGATCCGCTGCCCATGATAATGCACCGAGTGAACGCCGCATTCTGTCGATTCCAAAGAGGAGATCAGTCATTTCCTGATAAAATACCGGAAGATTCTCAATTGTCGGAAACCGTTTTACCGTATCTATGAGTTTATCGCTGAGAGATTTGGATACAGAACGGATAAATTCTTCATCAGCACGTTTTTTGTTTCGTTTTTCATGTTTAAGGAGAGCAGGCTTTCGGAAAGCCCGGTCCAGCATTTCGTCTGCAGTTAGTATTGTCGGTATTTTCTCATATTCCATCTGTAGTTAACCCACTATTATTAGCAATTACGAAGCAATTAATGAATATGGAACTTTCACCTATCCAGAGAGATATACTGATCACATTAATAACTCTGTATCATGAGAGTTCTTCAGCAATAAAAGGTGAGGGGATTGCTGAAGTACTCAAACGAAACCCGGGCACTGTCCGGAATCAGATGCAGTCTCTCCGGGCACTGGGCCTTGTAGACGGAGTGCCAGGACCGAAAGGCGGCTATACGCCGACATCACGGGCATACCGGGAGCTTAATATTGCCGATTACGCTAATGAATCCCTTGTTCCGATACGAAGAAATGAAGAACTGGTGCCAGGTTACAATGTATCTGAAATCGATTTTACTACCCTGTGTCACCCGGATATCTGCCAGGCCGTTGTTAAATTAATTGGAAGTGTCCGGATCTTCGATATCGGGGATGCAATAACCATCGGACCATCGCCGGTGAATAAACTTCTTGTGCGCGGAGAAATCTACGGGAAAGACGAAGTATCGCAGTCGCTTCTTATCACTATTACGGAAATAATTTCTCTTCCGAAAAAGCGAATAGAGCATTATATGTCATCTCCGGTGATTTGTATTGGAGTAAACGCTACATTTGCAGATGCATTCCGGGTTTTTTCTGAGGCTAACATACATGGTGCACCGGTGACCGATAACGGTGAAATTCGGGGCATCGTAACTCTTACCGATATCGCAGGTGGCATTGCAAATGGCAAACCTCTCTCAAACTGCATTACTGATGTGATGACGCGCAATGTCGTGACGGCGCCTCCCAGCATCAATCTGTACGAAGTCATCGGGCGGTTTAAACAGGAGAATATCGGAAGGCTCGTCGTAGTTAACGATGGGAAACCCATTGGAATTCTTACGCAGTCTGATATCATTCGGGTATTTCCCTCCCTATAAAATATCATAATCAACCCCCAATATAGGTTAAAAGGTAAAAATAAGGATAATTAACCGAATTTGCAATAATTTATATACTTGAAAAACCTCTCTTTTGGTACATGAAACTGACATTTTCCCGGACACTCTCCAAGAAAAAGG
>CAZBYH010000122.1:0-5660 GCA_964496155.1 uncultured Methanoculleus sp. | reverse complement strand
ACCAGAAGGTCAGATGACTCCTTCAGGATACGGTGGGTTGTCTCTTCCCCACAAATGGGACAGTGTACTTCATAGATCATTGTCTCTTTTATTGACATTCTACAGAGATTAACCTGAGCCTGAAAGCAGGTAGTAATTTGACTATTCCCGTCAAACATTACTTTCATCAATGGAAAAAACGCTCTGTGAGAGACTAATCTGCAACGGTCACCCGAATGTCAGGGCACTGCATCAGTCAACATTCGAGATTACCCAGGAAGATTACCTCACCCCCACGGGGACATGCATCATTGGGGTGCATGCTGACAGAGGTTTATGTGACTTGGATGCTGAGTTCAGGAAAGCACTCGCAACAGATGCCGCACTCCTTGTAACCACACTTTCTGTAGGAACAGAAACATGCACCATCACCGCGCGGGGCAGTAGCCGGCTTACCCTTAGTCACCCGACAGATCTGGTCTGGAGAAGAAGTTCCTATGTCGATAACAGAACCATTGGAGTATATGCTGATTTCACCGCAAAAACACTCCCACGAACACTTATTGCTGCACTGGTACAGGAGGAAAAAATGACTGTTGATATGGAACTATTTACGATTCCTGAAGAAGAACAATCTTCAGCTCCGCAGATTCAAGCATTTTTTCACAGGTTTTTATAAGCTCCATTCCCCGTTCATAGTAAACAAGCATCTCTTCCAGCGCAACGGATCCTGATTCAAGTGTCCGGATTATTTCTTTGAGTTCCTTTAGATTTTCCTCATATGTTCGTGTCATACGTCACCTCATTGATATGTGCCTGTGCAGAACCATCTCTGAAACTGAGTAATACCTCATCATCAGCGCAAAGAGATTCCACCGATTGTACGAGCATTCCATTTTTTCGGACAAGTGCATAACCACGCCGCACGGGACCATACGGGTCAAGTCCTGTCAGTTTTGTTTGTTCTGCGATTAGTATCATACGATTCCGTTCACATTCCCGGCCTGCAAGCATCAGGATTCGTTCACTCATTTCATTGATATACTCCTGTTCACGCGAAATATGGGCCCGAAGTCGGTCTGGGCGAAGCCTGAGACGGAAATCCTCAATGTCTGAGCTGAAGCGACGGAAGTAGCAGTCCGTGCTTTGTAATACACGCTGATTAAGAGTCTGAAGTTCCTGCTCCAGTTCATTTTTGTCCGGAACAACAATCTCTGCTGCCGCAGACGGAGTAGGTGCCCGGACGTCTGCGGCATAATCAATGAGGGTGGTATCAACCTCATGTCCAACAGCACTGACAACCGGTGTCTGGCAGACACTGACAGCCCGGACCACCTCAGGGTGATTAAAAGAAAAGAGATCTTCAAATGAACCTCCTCCCCGTCCGACAATGATCACATCAGCCTTGCCGTCAAGAGCGCGGATGGAATCAGCAATCTCATGTTCAGAACCCGCTCCCTGCACCCTGCATGGAGAGAGCAGAATAGTCACGGGAAACCGCCGGCAAATCACCTGTTCAATGTCCCGGCGTGCGGCACCCGTCGCCGCGGTAACCACCCCTACCACCTGTGGGTAACGGGGCAATGGCTTCTTCTTTGACAGCGCGAAGTGTCCTTCTTCTTCCAGCATCTTTTTCCACTGGCCTACCAGCTGAAACAGATCTCCGCGGCCTGCTTCCTCCATCTCTCGTGCAATAAATTTGTACTCGCCACCTGGCTCATAGAGGTCCACCGATCCGTACACCCTGACGCGCATCCCATTCACCGGCGTAAATGTCAGTTCACGTCCATAACTTTTCCACAATGCGCAGCGAATCACGGAGGGACGTGTACCCGGGTCTTCAGAGAGGGAAAAATACCGGTGGCCAGACCGGTGGTGAAGATAATTGGTGATCTCACCCTCAACCCAGACATTTTTGATACTATCGTCGTCAAGGAGAGAGGCAATTACTGCTGTCAGAGAGGAAACAGAATAAATAGCGGATTCTTTGGAACATCCATCTCCCATTTGTCGCATAAACAGTATTTCTATCGCATTCCCTTATGAATACCGTGCATCAGAAACGGGGTAAAAGGTTATTACGAGAGAGTGAAAAGGGGAATGCATGGCAACAGTTGGCGCATCAACCATGTTTTTTCATGAATACACAGTGGATACCATATTTGACGCGCTCACAGATGCCGGATGTGATGCAATTGAATTCTGGCTGGAAACTCCCACTTTCTGGCTGAATGGCCTGCCTTCAGAGGTCCTTCTCGACGCCATACACACCCACCCCGCCATTCATTGTTTAAGTGTTCATGCACCGGTACTTGATCTAAACCCCTGTTCGATAAACCCGGATGTGGCAGATATCTCCACTCAGTGGACATGTCGGGCAATTTCACTTGCCCGGCAAATCAATGCCTGCGCAGTGACAATTCACCCGGGCAGAAGAACCGCAAAGCGTCCTGCATCGGCTGCCGATAAAAAACGACTGGCGCATTATCTTTCAGCAGTTAACACCTGCGCGTCATCCACAGGTATACCCATTGCACTTGAAAATATGGAACGAAAGGTAAACTCCCTACTCCCTACACCTTGTGACCTGATATCCTTGTTAAATAAAGAAAAATGGCTCTCTTTCACTCTGGATGTCGCTCATACGTTTACGGGAAACAGCAACGATGCAGCAGAGTATATTGAGCATCTCAGTGACCGCATTGCCGTTGTTCATGTCAGTGCCTTCGTGAACGACAGAATGCACAGCAGGCCAAAAGGGAATGAAAAAGTGGCAAATATACTCACGCTCCTTGCAGAAAACGGATATTCAGGGCCGCTCATTCTTGAGATTGAAGATCTTACCTTTCAGACAAAGGTGTCCCTCAGGAAAAAAATTGAGGTGGTAGCTGAGGAAACTGCATGGGTCCGGAATTTTTTTGAATGAACGTTGCTTTTATCAGGGAAAACGTGTATAAATCAGAGTAATACATATATGAATCCGAATTTATCCATGACCGCCGGAGGCGGTATAGTGCAATGATAGCATACAGCTTTGCACTCATTATTTTTATTTTGTGTCTTGTCTTCTCCGCGTTTTTCTCGGGGTCAGAAGTTGCATTGATCTCGATAAACCCTGCAAAGGTGCGCACCCTCATTGAACAAAAAAAAGCCGGTTCTGAGGCACTTGAACGCCTGAAATCCGACCAGGACCATCTTCTGATTACCATTCTCATCGGCAACAATCTGGTAAATATCGGCGCTGCATCAATTGCAACCGCTGTTGCCATTGAGATATGGGGGAGTATCGGAATCGGAATTGCAACGTTTGTAACAACCATTCTGATGCTGACATTTGGGGAAATTATTCCCAAGACCTATGCAGCGCGGTCAACAGAGCAGGTAGCACTCATGGTATCCCGCCCTGTGTTATGGCTTTCATTCCTTCTCCATCCATTATTCTGGGTGATTGATGGTGTGAGAAACATCTTCTCACGAAACAGGGAAATACGACTAACGGTTACCGAAGACGAGATAAAACAGTGGATTGATGTTGGGGAAGAAGAAGGCACTATCGAAGAGGAAGAACATGAGATGTTGTACCGTGTCTTTGCATTCTCAGATACACGCACCAGAGAAGTGATGACGCCACGGGCAGATGCGGTGTTGATCAACCAGAATAGCTCTCTCGAGGATACGATCAATATTTTTAATGAAACCGGATTTACCCGCCTCCCGGTCTATGATGAACAGATCGACAATATCATTGGCATACTAAATGTAAAGGACGTAATCGGCGTTATATATTCACCTGGTCCAAAGGTCGACGTCCGTGGTCTCGTGCATGAAGCGCATTTTGTTCCGGAATCCAAAGAAATTGACGATCTTTTGCGTGAAATGCAGAAAAAGAAGGTTCACCTTGCCATCGTTGTGGATGAGTATGGAACGTTTGCAGGCATTATCACCGTAGAAGATATCCTTGAGGAACTTGTCGGTGAGATCATGGACGAGTTCGATGAAGAAGAACCGGACATCCAGAAAGTCAATGAGTGGGTATACCTTATTGATGCACGCGCGTGGATTGAACACGTCAATGAGGAACTGAATACCTCACTTCCCATCGGTGAATCCTATGAAACACTGGGAGGTCTTATTATTGAACAACTGGGTCACATTCCCCGGAAAGGAGAAGTTGTCACCTTTTCTGAATCCGGAATCCGCCTGATGGTGATGAAAATGAATGACCGCCGCATAGAAAATATCAAGCTCATATTCCCGATGGACAAAGACCAGCACACGAATTGTTAAGATGAAATTATGCCAACATATGGGTATGAAACGTATTGCGGTGATTGCGTCAGGAAGAGGCTCTAATTTTCAGGCAATAATTGACCTGGTCTGTGACGGAACAATCCCAGCACAGATTGTTCGCCTTATCACCGATAATCCATCCGCATATGCGATAAAACGGGCGGAAAAACATAATATCCCCGTATCACTCATCAATTATTCCGAGTATCCTGAGCGTGAACACTACAATCAGGCGCTTGAAAAAGTAATGAAAGAGTGCCACGCGGATCTTTTTGTTCTTGCCGGATACATGCGCCTTTTAAAATCTGAGACCGTGCGTGCTTTTTCCGGACAAATGATCAATATTCATCCTGCCCTTCTCCCCAGTTTTTCCGGTCTCCATGCTCAGCAACAGGCACTTGACTACGGAGTGAAGATCGCCGGATGTACCGTGCATTTTGTCGATGAGGGTATGGATACCGGACCAATTATTCTCCAGTATCCGGTTGTTGTCCTGAATGACGACACGGAAGCATCCCTTGCAGAGAGAATTATGAAATTTGAACATCTGGCACTCCCTCATGCAGTGAAACTATTCTGCGAGGACCGACTCGAAATCTCCGGGAGAAAAGTCATCATCAATGATGATGAACGAGAGTGAAATTCATCATCACCTGCGTTAAATTACATAGAACAAATGGGTGGAAAGAGACGCCAGCAACGATCACGATCTCCGATTGCAAAGGAGCGTATTGAAATCCTCTTTTCGGAGGCTGAAATTGCTGCGCGCAATAACCAAGACCGGGCACGAGAATATATCATGCTGGCGCGCCGCATTGCAATGCGGGAAAAAATTGCAATACCTCAGGTGTGGAAAAGGAAATTTTGTCGGAAATGTTCAGCATTTTTAATACCCGGGGTTAATGCACGAATACGAATTCATCAGAGCAGAATCATCATCACCTGTCGGGTATGCGGCCATCAGTGGCGCTGCCCTGTTGGGAGGGGATATCATCGATAAAAAGGCAGCATCGCAGTTAAAAGCGACAATATGGATTGGAAAGAACGGAGTCACAGAACAGACATATGAAGAAATCAAGCGGCAGATCAAGGATCGTGAGATGGTAAAAGTCAAGTGGCTCAGAAGTACAGACGTGGATCCGGCAGGCATTGCCGTTGCATGCAGGGTAGAACTGGTGCAGACACGGGGTCGGACTATGGTACTCGCGCGGCTGAGAAAACCGCCCCGCTGACAGATATACTCGGGAATATTTAAATCAATATCTCACATATATGTAAAGACTGCTAATAGGCATACTAGAGAGTGGTAAAACATGACAACCGTATATGATTTGCCTGCAGATGTTCTGATCCGTAAAACGGCTGAAGAACTCAAGGCAATGGAAACAGTG
>CAZBYH010000121.1:0-5697 GCA_964496155.1 uncultured Methanoculleus sp. | reverse complement strand
CCCACATCCTCAATATTTTTAGCCCCGGTGAGAATAAATTTCCCTGACGACAACAGAAGTGCCACTACCTTTGGATCATCGATACGATATACAAGCCCGGGAAATTGTTCCGGTTCATATTCTACTCTCTCATGGCTGAGTGTGAGTACCACTTTATTGAGATTGATAAAATTCCCGCTGTCATAGGAGCATACCATATTTGAAATTACCACGTCAGGTGATTCAAGGGTCTTTATGCCATGTTCTTGCAACTGTTTCATGATGGTGGCAAGACCTTCCTTAAATTCATCCTTATTCGATATCCCTGTCATGACAATCTTTCCTGACGAGAAGAGGAGGAATGCAATTTTAGGGACTTTCATATGATAAATTGCACCGGGAAATTTCTTTTTATTCAGGACACATCCATCAAGGACACCTGAAAGATATTCAATATCTAATGCTTCGGCAACACGTCCGGAAGCAACAATATTTTCAATTTTCAGTGAGTGATATATATCTCCAACAACCATTGCCCTCTTTGTATCAATTCTAATACGATAACAATTACCCAATTACTTTATGGTAGGATTGGAAGTGGCTTGGTTTAAGGTGGATAACGGGTGATATTAAGCTACAGCGCAATTATACTTTTACCTATTTTGGTAACTCTTCAGGTGCTGTCTTTGTGGGTTTAATTGACACAATTGTGATTTAACGGCCTTAAATTGCCACAATTCTTTGGTTTACTCAATCGGCCCCCCACAGCTCATCTATTTCCGGGCCAGTCACCTGCGCACAAACGTGAGCCGGTATTCGTTGGGGTCTGTGACGCTACAATCCCCGATGCCATAGGGTTCGTTTTTTACATCTTCTGCGAACCGGACACTGTTTTCTTTTAGCTCCCGGTAATATTCGTCGATATCCCCGTCAATGTGCAGATACCGCATTATGCCGATGCCGAATGTTTCTTTGGCATGGATACCGTGTTCTTTTGCCTGGGTGGACATCTACACCATACGGTCTTTTGTCCGTTCAGCATACTCCAGCTTTTTGCCAATTCGGGATTTAGATTTTTCACCATAATCCTTATCTGTGTAGCAATCAGATTTCGTATCTGACGTCTTGGGAATGGTCAGTTACTGGAATAATAATCAATCAGAACATGGGAGTGGGGATTGTCATTATAAAAAATATCGTGAGGAGATATGCTGTTTGTCTTGCCCTCCTCGTATTCCTGAGTAGTTTTTTTATCGTTGGTGTGAACAGTCAGACAGGGACTGAACCGGGATATTACATCGTCCATTGGTATAATTATGACGATGCAGAGGTCTATTTCGATGATGAATATAAAGGGACTATTAACGGTAGTGAACTATTCGTTGAGGTGGACCCGACAGCGCCAGCATACCGCAGATATACCATTACAAAGGAGGGTCATGCGACCTTCACCGGGTATATTGATTCTGTTCCGGCACCGGGCGAGGAGGTAGATCTCCACCTCTGGTATGTGCAGATAGAACCGCCTGAGTCAGAAGGGGTGGATAATGACCGGGGGTGGTATGTGGTGCATGAAATCAAAAGCAGAGAAGGTTCATCAGTCTACTTTGACGGGAAGTATATGGGTGAAATTGCAGACGGAACCCTCCGTGTTGAGGTGAATCTTACCGAATCTGGTTTCACGGAGTACAGGGTTGTTGAACCGGATGGGTGGAGAAGTCATACCATGCAGGTTCAGCACATCCCTCAGGCAGGAGAGACGGTGCATTACTACGCATGGGTGCAGCTGGCTCCCCGACCACCCCCGATATATCCCGGTCAGGATATGTCGGATTCTTCTTCCCCGACTCCGGCAACCACCTCTGGAACTAATGCCGATGGTGAAGAAGAAAAAACGCCCGGCTTTGGAATTGGACTCGCCATCTTCGGGCTAATGATCACGGCATGTGAAGTGAGGAAATGGTAAATGGTGCACTAAAATTGTCTTGGTGTGACAAAAGAAAGGTGAAAAATGGAAACGACCCTGAATTGAAGTGACAGGAATGAAGAAAAACATATATTATATCTTTCTGGCCATCGGCGCACTGCTGCTTCTGGCACTCTTGGTGTTTGGTCCTTTTCATCAGCAATCACCGGATACAGAATTCAAGACGGTTGATGTCACTCATTTCGACCTCCATGACAATGCGTCCGGATCAATGGTACAGGGAGCGATGTTTGCAGGGGTGAGTGAAGTAACCCACCAGGTGGTCATCACCGCCCACCTCTGGTTATCCTCCAAGGACTTTGGGGGTGTGGAATTTGGTATTCCTCAGGGGTGGGTAGTCACGGAAAAATACAGCAGCTATCCTGACGGCGAGATAGATGCCCATCCCGAATACTCCATCTCGGAATGGCATACCGGTTCTTCCGTAGAATACGACAGCTTGGTGAGAATCAGGCCGGATCTCAATTTTTCCAGCCCTGGCGAGGGAAATGAAGGATATGTCGTTCTGGTGCTTCAGCCAAAGGATGATACCCCTCCTTTCGAAGAATGCAAGATTCTTGTTGGTGTTGGAAGTGAAATGGTAAATGGCACCTCTGTAATCCACCCGACGTATACCAAATACTCACTCAATTTTTCATTATCCGGACAAGAACTACATGTACCCATCCCCTGATTCAGAATGATCCGTGAGAAAGGGTGAGGTGAGTTGCCTTGTTGGAGAATTATATTCTCCAATACATTTATGTCATATTAAATTATAAATTTCACTTAATGATAGGCAGTATGGTGTATGGGGTGCATGCAGGAGTCCTAAAGTGGCTTACTGTTCTGATTCTGATTCTGCTTGTCCTTACCTGCATGCCTGCGGTAGCTGGTGCGGGGCAATCCTTTGATGCGGCACCGGGCACGATTCTGCGCCTCACCGATGATCTGGACACCCAGGAAAAACCGGCAATCGACGGGGACTACATCGTCTGGAATCATGTTAGTGAAAAGAATCCCACAGTTGTGGTCTACACTCTCACAACCGGAGAGACAACAGAGATCCCCGTCTATAACGAAGGGCGGCGGCACTCCCCGCAGATCTCAGGCGATTATGTCGTATGGACAGACAGATGCAGCGACGGATCGTCCGGGGACAATCAGGCAGTGTATCTCTACACCATATCTACCGGAGAACTTAGGAAAATATCCTCAGAATCTGCAAAACCTGAAGGCCCGGCAATATCCGGTGATTATGTGGTCTGGCAGGATTCCCGGCAGAAGGATGGCTACAGCAGCAGGGACATCTATCTGTACCATATCCCCACCGGCGAGGAAACCCCGATCTGCACGGCACCATTTGACCAGCGGGCCCCCCGCATATGGGGGGATAGAGTTCTTTGGACAGATATGCGCAACGGGAATGCCGATATCTATCTCTACACTATCTCAATCGGTGAGGAAACAGCATTCACAACAGATAAGGGAGATCAAACTGCATCAGATATCTTCCGGGATCAGATCCTCTGGACTGACGACACATCCGGGGAACTGCGTCTCTCGGATCTCACAAAGGAGACTGAGATAGTTGTATCGGGTGGCACTTCATTGAAGACGGGCGCTGCTCTTTTTGGTGACCGGGTGGTGTGGAGTGATGCTGTTTTCCGGGGCACTGATATTCCGGATAATGACCTTCACCTCTTCAACCTCACCGAAGAAACGGAGATGCTCGTATACCCGTCCCGGTCTCACAGTCAGGGCATTCCGGCCATATCCGGGAATCACATTGTCTGGGAAGAGGCGGGGGACATCTGGCTTTTCACGTATGAACCCGGGGGATCGCCACCTCAAACCCAGAAAACACCTGGGTTTGCGGCGACCGTCGCCATTCTGTCATCCGGCCTGTCCCTGCTGGCATGGCGGAGAGTCAGGGAAAGATGATCCCTTTGAAAAAGAGTGTACCTGTCTCTTTCTTAAGGGGAGGTGGATTACCAGTCTCTCCCTCCTGCTGGTGCCTCTCTCTTACCCATTGCAGGAAGCCAGGCACAGATGGATTAAATGAGAGTATTCCCTATATCTTCTCCCGGATAATTCATCAGATACCCGGTGAGAAATACTGAAGCTTCACGGGAAAGATGATACCTGACATTGCGTCCAGCCATTTGAACCCCTACAATCTGATCGGAAGATAGCCGCTTTATGTGCCATGTTACTGACGGGCCGGATATGCACAGTTTCTCTGCAATATCCTTCCGTGAAGAATCCGGGAAGTGGACCAGAATGTCCAGTATCATTCTCTTAGTGTTATTTCTGAGGTGCAAGAGAATTTTCTGCTCATATCCTCCGAATTTTGCATTATTTTCAAAATATCTGACGCAACCGTTGGTTTTTGTTGAACTGATTTTGTGAGCTTCTTTCAGCACCGCAAGATGGTACGTCAGCGTTCCCTTGTTAATATTCAGTTCTTTTACCATTTCCGTCATGCCGCAACCTGGGTTTTTCTGGATATACCTATTAATTGCCAGTCTATTCTGATTCCAACGGAGATATTTTACCTTGCCTAATAGGAGAGGAATGCCCTTGAACATGCCGAAAATTGAGGCAAGTATGCCTGATATATAAAAGATCTGAATCCACAGGGGAAGTTCCCAGAATGTGATGGTTGCGTCCGCACCGCTTGAATCGATGAGCCCCTTATCGATAAGATCCTGGTCGTAAACGTAGGGTTTTACCGTATACCCTCCTGTCGCAGCCTGCACTCCGGTGCTCGCAAACAGCAGAAGAAGAGAGAGAAGAAGGAGAAGGGGCAATATCCTCCGCATGGATGATCCGTTAAGGAAGGGAGTCATATATAATAATCTTCAGTTCCTTCTACATCGTAGCCGTAGACTTCATAATGCCATGTCCCTTTGGCTATGCCGTTTGGATTTTCTATATTGATTCTGATTCTCCCATTGATCGTATTGTCAGCATCATCAAAGTACATGCCCAGATACTGCCAATCGGGGGAGTATATCTTCAGCCGCAGGGAGTCGGTCCGGTCGCCCCAGTTGAGATCCACATTCAGCACGGTAATATCGGTATCAACGATTTTGGTGTGCCAGTTTGTCTCACCCTGCATGATGGTATCATAGACGTACCGGATGACAATATCCCCCCCGAAATCATTCGCCGGCGTTATGGTATATTCTCCAAACTGTCCTATAATATCTGCATTTGCCTTTTTATCGTTTACTGCCGCAGAAGCGAAAGATATGCAGCACAGCAATATCAATGCAACAACTCCCATTTTATTTAGCATTCAATCACTCCGGTGTAATAGTCACGTAGGTATGTTTGAGAAACCATAGGGGTATGTGTAAAAGAGATGCTATTTAGTTATTATATCCACATAGTCCAACTGAACGGGAACAGTTGGATGATGTGGACATAATTCATTAATAAAACAAAGTCAAAAGTCTGGCGTGTGGCACCGAAAAGATGTTGCACGGGGTTCATCTGAACCAATCAAGAACGGCTGAACCCCCCGCGTGCCCGGAGGCAAAACTGTGTTGGCCTTACCATTACTTGAAAGCTTCGCCTTTTTGTCTCCTGGGACATGAGAAACGGAGGAAAAAGTATGAAAACAAAAATTCGAATGCGGGCACTTTCCGTAATCTTGGCAGTGATGCTGGTGAGCGTGGTTGTGGTGCTGGCGGTGAGTGCGGATGAGAACAACTTGGCGGATACCTGTCCGTTTGGAGGCGATC
>CAZBYH010000120.1:0-5784 GCA_964496155.1 uncultured Methanoculleus sp. | reverse complement strand
ACCTATCAATCCTTTGGTACCTATACCGTGACCCTGAATGCAACGGTCAATGGTGTCACACAGCCTAAGCAGAAACCTGGATATATCAACGTCACCCCAAACTGTATCCCTGGCCTCTATGGAACCTATGTTGACGAATTTAACGATGAATATTGGGTGCCGTTCTCAGGGACTCCGTCCTATCGTGTTGATAAAATACTGTACTTTAAAGACGTCCCTATAGGTACATGGGGTACGAGTGAAGATAACTGGCCGATAGCAGTGTTGGGGAAGAAAAATAAGTTTGGTGTGACGCATGAGGGATATCTCAACGTCCCTAAAAATGATACGTATACTTTCTATCTTAGATCGGATGACGGGTCAGTAATGTGGCTGGATAATGTGCGGGATTCCGATCCAGTGTTCATTGAGAACTGGGGTGAGGATGGGGTTCATGTGAGCGCCGGTACGTACGAAGAGATTCGTAGTGTGTATCTTACCAAAGGGAGACATCCGATCAAGGTGAAAATGACCGAAAGAACAGGTGATGCTGTTCTGCATCTTAGATGGAAGTACTCTGATCTTACGAATGCTGATTATATCAAAGCGTTCTGTCATGTACCTGCTGTCGACTTTACCGCAACGCCCCTCGGTGGTGCCGTTCCTCTAGAGGTGAAGTTCACCGGTCTCTCGATAGGAGATATGACATCCTGGGAGTGGGACTTTGGTGACGGCACCACATCCACTGAGTGGAATCCTGTCCATACGTATAATGCCGCAGGTATGTATTCGGTGACTCTGATAGGTTCAGATGGTACAAGATTCTATTCTGAAGAGAAAACCGATTACATCTATGTGGCGGGTGGGTGTCTGCCAGGACTCTTCGGCACATACTATGATCAGCACAACACGGTGTATACAAGCACGTTTTCTGGAAATGTATTCCCCCGGGCCGGTCTCGATCCGAGAATCTGGTTTGCAAACAGTGACGACAGTGATAAAACGGATGAAATAAACTGGCCGAATGAATGGCTCGGAAAAACGGATAAATTTAGTGTGGTGTATGAAGGAACCATCATTGTGCCCAAGGATGAGAACTACACCTTCCATCTGACATCGGATGATGGTTCGGTTCTCTGGATTGACGATACCGCAGACACCGATCCGGTTCTAATTAATAATTGGGGCTACCATGCAGCCAAAACAGAGAGTGCATCCAAGGTTCTTACCAAAGGAAAACATCCGATTCGTATAAAGATGGTGCAGAATAACGGTTACGCTGTCCTGCGTCTTGAATGGGAGTCTGCAACGATTCCACGCCAGCCGGTGGAGTCGTTCTGTTATGGGTCGGGGACGCTACTAAGTGCTGATTTTGTTGCAGACCTGCTGAACGGTACAAGACCACTGAATGTGCAGTTTAATTCGACGGTAACCGGGACGGCACCAATTACCTATGCATGGAACTTTGGTGACGGGGCAACCTCTGCCCTCCAGAATCCTGCACACATCTACGCCGCCCCTGGACAGTATACGGTTTCGCTTACGGTGACGGATGCCACTTCGTCTGTTACAGAGGTCAAGGATCAGTACATCACGGTGACGGGGATGCCACTTCCGGTTGCATGGTGGCGGTTTGATGAAGCGTCCGGAAACACCGCTGTTGATTCATCAGGAAACGGGAATGACGGTGCGATAGCGGGCGGTATTGTTGATCGGCGTTCAGGTGCATGCGGCACCGGGTTGTACTTCGATGGTCTCTCCACCTGGGTGAATGTTCCCGATGATGATACGCTCAGTTTCAATGACACGTTTACCTTTGCCGGGTGGTTCAGGCCGGAAGTTCCTGAAATCCTTTCGGACCAGGGACAATACAAGAATTACACGCAGATTATTGGGAAAGGCTATGATCGCTACGGCCCGCAAGAGCATTACAATAATTATGAGTTCTTCCTCAACACCCAAAATGCCCGTCTCCGGTTTGAGGCAAATGGTGCTTCTGATGCTTCCTCAAAAGATGGTTTCACTAAAGATGTCACTGGTCTGCCAATCTCGTATAACAACTGGTTCCATCTCGCAGTGGTTGTTGATGAAGGAGTTGGGTCAGTGTATGTTGATGGAAACCTGAAGGAAACCTTCTCTGTGGCAGACAAAACACCGCTTCAGAAAAACAATAGACCTGTTAGTATTGGAAAGCAGATCGTCACCGGATTGAGCTGGGCAGAGTTTTATTATCGGGGAATGATGGATGAACTCTACCTCTTTGGCGCCGTATTAACACCCGATGAGATCTCTTCTCTTGCAGGCGCATGCACGCCCACCCCCTGGGGTGCGCCCCGGGTGTCCTTCACTGCTGCCCCGGTGACAGGCAATGCACCACTGGATGTGCAGTTTAATTCGATCGTAACCGGGACTGCACCACTTACCTATGCGTGGACCTTTGGTGACGGGGCAACCTCGACCGAACAGAACCCGGTGCACACCTACACCACCTCAGACATCTACTCTGTCAATCTGACGGTTTCAAATCCATATGGCGTCGATACGCTTGAACGGATTGATTATATTGAGGTCACAGGCGGTTCATTTGCCGATTATATTGTCAATGAAAATGTCTTTGTATATGGGAGTGAGCTGAATTTCGCTGGAAATACGGTATCTGGTCCTGGTGCTACTATCCATATCACCGGTGATGCACTGAATTCCAATGATCTTAATGACGGTGCCTCAATTGCTGTATCAAATATCTATGTGGATGGTTCCATTAATCTGGATGGAGGCAGTGCAGGACTGGGATCTGCCACAACTCCTGGTTCGATATATGTAGATGGTGACTTAACCCTGGGAACCGGCACGAGGCATGTTTATGGAGATGTGTATGTACATGGAAATTGTCTTATGAAGGGTCCTGTGATGCATGGAAATGTGTATATTAATGGGAATCTGGAACTTGACTGGGGCACTCCTAATCTGGAAGACGCACATGTGTATTATACCGGCAGTTTTACGCATCCAGCCACTATGGATAGCTCGATTCTGAATAAGTGTGTGAAAAATGTTACCGTGCCCGGGTTCGTTATCCCTGATTACAGTATGCCACCGGTAAAAAGCGATGCTTGGTATACCTCCCAAGGGTATGTCTCTGGTGGCGATCTGAAAAGCAATGTGAAAATATTTGCTGATAGTTATGCCCCGACCAGTAAGACACTTCCTGCCGAAAATGTGATCATAGTAGCAAAAAGCGGTGATATTACCCTGACAGGCCTTGGCGGCAGTGGAGTAACCGGCATATTATTTGCTCCGAACGGGAAAGTTACATTTAATGGCGGTTCCTTTGAAGGGCTGGTCATTGCAAGAGACGGGTTCGATGTAACGAGCGGCGGAACTGTGATAACGTTTAAAAATATGGATCAGTATATCAGCAATCCCGCTGATTATCCGTTTTAATATTGAATTGAGCAGGCATGGTCTTTCGTATTAAGGCCAACTCAGGGCCCTCAATTTTTTACACCAGTGTTGGGCATGAAAAGACTCCGTTATGCCGGCTCATTTCCTTCATTTTTACTGGTGCATACATTCAGTTGAGATTATGGAATAAATGTTACATCATAACCTCCAGAAACTGTAATGATCAGGAAGTAAATAAGGAGCAGAGTGCACGAATAATCCGACTGTTCTGAAGCGAACTGATACGGTTTACTCCCGTACGGAAGGGATGAGTGGTATATGAATAAACCAACTAAAAAAGAGGGTCGAGTATTTTTGGGAACCACTCAATTCCATCAAATTGTTGACCTTCAGCAATTCGGAATTCTGGAGAATTACAGGCAGATGGACATGATCCGTATAACTAAAGGTATGCCTTACAAGAACGCCTAAAAAAAGATATTGCCGACGAGACCTCTCCCGGTCCCATCTTTTATCACCGTTTTTTCTTTGGTTTAGGTTTAGGTTTAGGTTTATATCTGGAATTTTTCCCCATCGAATGGATATCAACCATATACCGGTCCTCGTTTCCCATTCGTATCACCAGTTCGTCACTTTCTGCAAGCTTCTCTAAATTAAGTTCATAGGAACCGGGGTTGATGACCGTGATACTCTCGATTCTCTCATACATCTCCACATTTTTGGGAGGATTTGGAGCGCTGGGAATGTTGGAAGTGCCAGGGGTGCTTGCAGTTCCGGGAGTGCCGGGGGTGCTGTCAGTACTTGCTGTGTCGGAAGTGCTGCCAGTGCCGGAATTGTCAGAAGTGCCAACTGTCCCTGGTCTCTGTTTCTCATTCTCTTCCTTGATTACAAGGAATTGTTCTTTTGTCTCTTCGGCTATCTGCTTAATGCTCTTTTCCTCAAGCACATCCTTGTGCATATCCTCGGGACGAATAAAAAGGAATTTTTTACCGCCACAGCTCGGGCATCCCTTGAGGATACCATTTGATCCATCCTGAAATTCCCTTCCGCATTGCGTGCACTTATGTGCCATCGACACTCACCGTGATGATACCCAGGCGCTTATCAGGTCTTTATCCTTCTTTATTGTTTTCATCTGGTTAGCCGGGCCGATAACGGTCATGCGTGTTCCGGATCCCTTCTTCCCCAGAAGTTTAGCAAAAAACCCTCCTCCTCCCGCAGAACCAGAACTCGTTGGAGTATAGGTTTCCATCTCTATCCCGGAAAATCCGTCCGGAACAATCTCAAGCATAGTAATTTCTATCAATTTGCTCTGTTCATCCGGGGTCAGTCCTTTTTCCAGAACAACAATGTTCCCTTCCATGACATCATCAAGGATCAATCGTATCTTCTCCATGGTTGTCATCCTTTCAAGTCTGTCTGCTGAAATCAGGTCTATCTGAACTCCTTGTATCATATGAGATCACCCGAAATACTCGAGCATTTTTTCGTAGAGCTCATCCATGTTGTTTCCTTCAAGACCGGATACGGGAATCACCGGGTGCTGGGGAAATGCTTTCCGGATGGCAGATGGTGATGCATCAGGCAGGTCTATTTTATTTGCAACAATGAGTACTGGTAGATTTCTGCTTTCAATAATGCCAACCAGCATGATATTTACCTGAGTAAACGGGTCAAGTGTTGAATCAAGCATATAGATTACGCCGTCGATGTCCTCGCGAAGCCAGTGCATCGCTTCAGCAACCCCCTCTGTAGCTTCACGGGCACGCTTTACTGCATCATCCTTCTCCATTCCATACTCAACGAACTCCTGATAATCGATCTTCGTTGTGACACCCGGAGTATCCACAATGTCAATCGTTACGGTGTTCCCTTTCTCGTTTGATATGGTGATACCCTCTTTGCGTCGAGCACGTCTGGTTTCGTGGGGTATCTGGCTAACCGGGCCCATTGCATCCCCTGTCCAATCACGCACTATTCGGTTTGAAAGCGTGGTTTTCCCTGCATTTGGTGGTCCATAAATGCCTATTCGTGACTGCCGCTTCTTAAAAAAAGCATTTAAAAACTTTGAAATTCGCTTTTTTGTCCGTATAAAAAGATTCATAAGTACCTCCTGAAAGCAGATTATTCATATCAGGTATCTGTTTTCTTCGTAATATAGATTTATTCTTGCGTGTGGGCAATCAAAAGAAATTGTCATCATTAATCTGCGTATCTTCACTATTCTTTTATATGAATACGGCCCAATAGGGCAGTATACTACCTCTGCTGAATTTTCCAAAGCAGAAAAACGGTGATCTGAGTGAGTGAAAATAGGATGAACCAAATGCGGTTTGAAACGCGTATCCTTCTCAAAGAAGTGATCCGGTTTCGTCCCACAACAATAGACTCGGGATCAAC
>CAZBYH010000119.1:0-5870 GCA_964496155.1 uncultured Methanoculleus sp. | reverse complement strand
GTGAATAGTTCCGTTAACGATGTGAAAAAAAGTGGGAATTTTAAAGTACTGCAACAGATATCCTCCTATTTGACAAAAAAACAGGTGAACGGATCACCGTGCAGAAAATATCCTAATCCCAAACACCCGGCTTATATCCATTTTTGGCAGCGTCCCTGCAGCGCTCCCCCATCCTGTCAGGGTCCATGGTAAGAACTTCAAGACCGGGCACAATAACCCGAACCACCGGCACACCAATATCCTCACGGGTAAGATCGGCCACAATACAGCGGTCAAGGCCCACCCTCTTTAGTTCATCCAGGACATACCCAATATCCGTAAGGAAATCATCACTCCGGAATGCCCCGATACTCCCATAGGAAGACTCAGCATCGTTTGCAAACCATATTTTGTTCATCCGTTTGGTGCGGTCATATCCCATCACACGACGCATATTAGCCCCTGTTGACTTTGTCCCGTCCACATAGAGCTGAGTGGCACGACTCTGTGCCACCTCAGTCAGGGCACGCAGCACAGCAATCTCCGGGCAGACATGCGTCCCTGCCCCGGTACAGAGCAGAGCGGGGTCTTTGAGTTTTACATCATCACAGATGGCCACAATCGTCGGCAGGCGGATGTCACTCGTGATATCACGCACAATCACCTCGACACCAGCCTCCCGAAACGATTCTATGACCTGAAGACATCGCTCATCGGTGATGTCCACGACAACCGGACCGGCATTCCGTGTGACCTCTGCAAGTGACCACGCATCCCGTTCCACAAGTTCTGCAAGTGCATGGAATATTGCCTCTTCCCGAGTGTTTCCGGACGCAATGCCATTTGTGTGCGTCCGGAAAAAATTCCCATAGGATGAGTCGAGAGGGTGGAACACCCCATGGGCAGGTACAAGAATCGGTTCATCACGGATGATGTCATATGCCCACACCCAGGAAATAACCGCATCCGGATTTATATATCCGGGCAGGATCATCTCTTCCGGCGAAAGGAGAGGGTATTCACCGGAAAGCTCGCTATGTGACCCTGAAACCATCTCACGCCCATCTGCTTCAGCTGAGAAACGTTCAATCACTTCCATAATGGCAGAGACGCGTGCGGCAACAGGGGTGGCTCCTTTGCCGTTGTGCACGAACTCTTTCCCATTAATTCCAAGGCGCCTACAGCTAAAAACCGGAATGCCCAGCCGGTCAACATCCGTAATGTCTTCAACCTGAGTTACCCCTGTCAGAGGCACCAGTGGATCAATGCGTTTCAGCGTATCTTCCGGTGAAACAGCCCGGTGTGTCTCCAGAGAGTACCCTTTGACACAGGATGATAATTTCATGAATGGTATAATTATATAGGACAGACTCGGGTAATACAGTTTTCTTTCAGTATTACACCCGCACGAAACTCCGGATAAGACCATACCTTTTTATTCCCCGAAGGACTTCCATCGGTCATCGGAATCCAACCATGACAGAGGAAAACCAGAATACTATTATTCACCTTTCCATTACCGGAATGATGTGCGGCGGGTGTGTCGCTGCGGTAAAAACAGCCCTTGAGTCTGTTTCAGGCGTGGAAAATGCTGATGTAAACCTCGAAAAGAAAGAAGCAATTGTCACCTATGACCCTGCAACAGCTACAGAGGACAAAATCAAAAAGGCAATAAAAAAAGCTGGTTACGGCATCGAAATCTGAAACAGCAGAACACAGACAAATAGTCTCATTTTCAGGAGGGATATCCATCAGTCAAAATAAATCAGACACAAAAGAGGCAACCGCAGTCATTCGGGTGACAGGGATGCATTGTGCAACCTGTGTTGCTACCGTGGAAAAAGCACTCCGTGCCGTGGACGGAGTTTATGAAGTCTCAGTCAGCCTCGCCACCGAGAAGGCAGTTGTCCAATATAATCCAGATGAGTGCGGCATTAAGGAACTCGATGCTGCCATCACCGGTGCTGGCTTTGGTATTCTGCGTGATACCGTCCGGATTCGTCTCGGAGGTATCCACTGCGCCACGTGTGTGCAGACTGTCGAAAAGGCACTCCTGTCACTCGACGGCGTCTCCTCAGCAAAGGTAAATCTTACCACTAACCGCGCCATTGTCGGATATAACGCGGATACCGTTGGGATATCCCGTATGAAGGAAGCGATTGTTGGCGCCGGGTTTGAATACATCGGGTATGAAGGGGATGAACGGGGAAACCAGGAGGAAATTCAGCGAACCCGTGAGATCCTTAATCTCCGCAACCGTACCCTCATCGGTTTTGTTGTATCACTGTCTCTGATGGTCATCATGTTCTCCGGGATTATGCTGCCCATACCAATGACCTATTTCATGTTTGTCGTCTCCACTCCCTTCTTCATCTATCTTGCATATCCCATCTTCCGGGCTGCATGGGGAGCGCTCAAAAATTATTCCCTCACGATGGATGTCATGTATGCAATGGGTATTGGTGTCGCCTATGGGTCAAGTGTACTCGGCACATTTGGTATTGTCCTCACCAGTGATTTCCTCTTTTACGAAACCGCCATCATGCTCACCGCCTTCCTCACCCTCGGCAGGTACCTGGAGGCATGCGCAAAAGGCAGAACAACCGATGCCATCAGAAAACTGGTCGAACTACAGGCAAAGACTGCCCTTGTCATCAGGGGGAAAAACGAATACGAAGTGCCAGTGGAAGAACTGACACCCGGGGATGTCATCCTTGTCAAACCCGGCGGGAAAATTCCTGTTGATGGAGAAATCTTATCCGGAGAATCATTTATCGATGAATCGATGATCAGTGGTGAACCCGTACCGGTCTACAAAGAACGCGGCGCCACCGTTACCGGCGGCACGATCAACACCACCGGTGCCATCACATTTACTGCCACCCGTGTCGGAAAAGAGACCTATCTCGCCCAGATTATCCGCCTCGTGGAGACTGCGCAGGCCTCAAAACCCTCAGTCCAGAAATATGCCGATACCGCCGTCACCTGGTTTATCCCGACCGTCCTGACGATAGCAATCACTGCCGCTCTGGTCTGGTACTTCGCACTGGGAGCAACCGCCCTGTTTTCCCTTACCGTTCTCATCTCCATTCTCGTCATCGCCTGTCCCTGTGCACTTGGCCTTGCCACACCGACGGCCATCACGGTTGGTGTCGGAAGGGGTGCGGAGCTGGGCATTCTCATCAAAAACAGTGAGGTTCTCGAGTTATCACAGAAAATTACCACCGTCATATTCGACAAGACAGGTACCCTCACGCGGGGAATCCCCGTAGTAACCGAAACCGTGCTCTTCGGACAGACTGAACAGGAATTTCTTGCAATAGCGTCCGGTGTTGAATCCCGGTCAGAACACCCGCTGGCATCAGCCGTTGTTTCGTATGCGGAAAAACGTGGTATCACACCCATGGAATGCACTGAATTTCAGGCCGTGAGCGGCAGAGGCGTGAGGGCAAAAGCAGGAGGAAAAGCAGTTCTTATCGGGAGCAGGACATTTTTGTCAGAACAGGGAGTCGGGCTGATTCCTTCCGTTGTGGATGCATTTGAAGTGATACAGGCCCGTGGGGAAACAGCCATCGGTGTTGTAGCGGACGGCGCCATAGGAGGCATTATCGGAATATCAGACAGTGTCAGGGAGACATCTACGGCGGCTGTTGAAGAACTTCACCGACTGGGTCTTGATATCGGAATGGTTACGGGAGACAATGAACGGACTGCTGCAGCAGTAGCAAAGCAGCTGGGAATTGACTTTAAGGAAGCAGAAGTGCTGCCGGATGAGAAATCCAACATCATTCAGGTGATGCAGGCCAAAGGTAACCGCATCGCATTTGTGGGTGACGGCATTAATGACGCACCCGCGCTTGCGGCAGCAGACATAGGCATTGCCATCGGAAGCGGCACGGATGTCGCCATTGAAAGCGGTGACATCGTCCTTGTCCATAGCGATCCTCTGGATGTTGCCGCGGCCATACAACTGGGACAAAAGGTTATGGGAAGAATAAAACTGAATCTTTTCTGGGCTTTTGCCTACAATTCAGCCTTAATCCCGGTTGCTGCAGGGGTGCTCTATCCGCTGTTCGGCATCACCTTTCGTCCCGAGTTTGCGGGGTTTGCAATGGCGCTCAGCTCCGTTACCGTCATATCGCTCTCTCTCCTCCTAAAACGATATACCCCTCCTGCCACTGTAAGGAAAATGCTCCAGCACAAGAATCAATAAAAGCCAAATTATCGATAATATCTAAATTTAAACTTCAGATGGGAGGAAAATCCCCCTCAAACTTAAACCAAAATACTGAAATAACCCTGCGGGACCATAAACCAATTATCACAGAGGTGTGATACCATGGTTAGTAAATTTTTTGAAGGGAACCGGGCGTTTATCGAAAACGATTTCCGGAAAGACAATGAACATTACCAGAAGCTTGCGACCGGACAAAATCCGGAATCCCTCTGGATTGCCTGTTCTGATTCCCGGGTAAACCCGGAACGCATTGTTTCTGCAAAGATGGGTGATATCTTTGTGCACCGGAATATCGGCAATATTGTCGAAAAAAACGATCCAAACCTCGGGTGTGTCCTCGAATATGCGGTCGGACATCTGAAGGTGAAATATATCATTATCTGTGGTCATTCGGACTGTGGCGCGATGAAAGCGCTTGATGAGGACTTGTCAGATGAAGATTATATCCCGGGATGGTTGGAACATTCACAGGAAGTGAGACTGGCAGTTGAAAATAAATATGGCACCCCCGAAGAGTGTACTGATCTTGCCGCACGAAAAAAAGAGATTGAACGGGAAAACATCAGGTTTCAACTGGAAAATCTCAGATCATATCCCTCAGTAAAGGGTGCAGAAGAAGACGGCAGAATTCATCTCCATGGATTTTATTATGACCTTGACAGCGGAAAACTTGAAAAGACCGTCTGATATCCGCGCACGGTGAGCAGAAATAAACATAATTTCTCATTTCTCCTTTTCCATTTGTAAGCATTTATTAAATTTCAGACCTCAATTCTGAATTTAACTATAAATTGTTTCCTGATTTCCATTTATGTGTGGGCATCACCCTTCAATTTCAAAAAAATAATGAGAAAATCCGCGTGATCTATGTTAACAGTTAACAATAATTAATTAATTTATTTACTAATTAGCTGAATAACATTAACATAAATTGTAGACAAAATCAAGAGATTATTGAAATCCTCTTTGTTTCGCCGGAAATTTATCGAAAGCTATTAATACAGTCTTAATCGACGTTAAATCACCTATAAATTATAGGTAGTTGTGTGTAATTTGGTCACTCAAACCAAATGAGGTGAAAAAAAATGGTATTCCATCCCCCAGCAACAATTATCTCCAAGGTTGGAGATGCAGGAAAGGGCAAATGTAGCCTTCCTGTATGGAATATGCTCCTGCGTGGTTTCATGGCAGGCGCATACATCGCAATGGGTGCAGCTCTTGCAACCGTTTGTGTAACAGGCACGGCAACCTTCCTCGGAGCAGGTGTCGCGCAATTAGTTCTCGGATCTGTGTTCCCCGTCGGACTTATTATCATTGTAATGACTGGTGCAGAACTCTTCACTGGTGACGCAATGTTCGCCCCTATGGCAGCCTTTAAGCACAAGACCAGCTGGGCAAAAGTCATGAATCTCTGGCTGTGGGTCTACATCGGTAACCTGATTGGTTCTATTGTATTCGCATATCTGATGTCTGTCGGCCCTCTTGTGTCAACCACCAGCGGCACATTAACTGCAACCGCATTTGGTGCTACGGCAGTCAAAATTGCAGCTGGAAAGGTCTCCTACGTCGGAGCACTTGGTATGTGGTCTGCATTCTGTAAGGCTATCTGTTGTAACTGGCTCGTGAACCTTGCAATTCTGCTCGGTATCTGCGC
>CAZBYH010000118.1:0-5934 GCA_964496155.1 uncultured Methanoculleus sp. | reverse complement strand
CCGTTCTCCGGCAAAAAAGAAGTGTATGTGGTCTCTAATTCCGTAACAGTCACCTTTGACGATGTCAGTCGTGCTGGTGAGATCATCGATACCGCGGTGATGAGTGGCGCAAACAACGTGAACTCCGTCCGGTTTACCATAAGTGATGAGAAGGCACAGTCCCTGCGTGCAAAGGCACTGGTTGCAGCGGTCGCACAGGCCCGCAGCGATGCTGATACACTCGCAGGTGCCCTTGGTGTGACCATCACCGGTGTGCAGGACGTTACGACCTATGGCAGTTCATCCCCGATGACCTATGCTGATACAAACGCATACCTCGGGGGAGGGGCAGTTAAGTCCTACGCACCTACACCCATCGAGGCGGGTACCCTTGATGTCACCGCAACCGTAAACATCGTCTACGCAATCCGCAACTGACCCAAAAAGAACCACAGAAATCTCAAATCCCCTTTTTTTCCGGCGGATAGCGAGTCTCTCATCCAGATAGTCACTGACCGGCCATACGCCTGAAAAGCGATTTCTATCCCCATCGATAAAAAAATGTTCTCAGGACCGGCCGGATGAAATACCACTGCACCCCACGGGTGGTGAAGTCCAGTTAGAACCAGACGCCTGCTTTCCCCGCACGTCTTAATATCTCTGACGCCCCATTTCGTATTTGGAAATGACCGATCTCCCCTTATTTATCGTCATCATCGGTGTCGCTGCCTTCGCCATATCCGGGGTGCTGGCAGGCGCCCGGCAGGATGCAAACATTCTCACCGTCTTTGTGCTTGGCGTAGTAACGGCCATCGGTGGAGGCACATTGCGCGATATCACACTCAACATCCCGGTGTTCTGGGTCGAGGATTTTACGATTGTCTGGATTGCGATTCTTGCCTGCATTGTGGCATTCCTCTTTTCATCCATCTTTCGGCAAAGGATGGGGAAGGGCCTCCTGTATGCAGATGCAATCGGTACCGCCCTATTCTCCGTTGCTGCCATTGACAAAACACTGGCCCTCGGCCATTCACCGGAGGTAGCAGTGATCATGGGATTTGTCACCGCATGCACCGGCGGTATCATCCGGGATCTCCTCACCGGCACGCCGCCAATGGTAATTGCATCAGAAGAGCTCTTTGTCACCCCGGTGCTCGTTGGCGCAATTCTTTACGTACTCCTGCTTAGCATTGCCCCCCAATATTCCACAGAATGGTCAGTCGTTGCCATCGGTTTCATGGTAGTATTTCGAAGCATCGCTATCGAAACCGGGCTTCAGTTTCCTAAATGGCTCAGGATGCGACCCGGAAAAGGGGCCGAATAGGGGTGAAAGAGGAGGGGCGTGTGCTCCTCTCACCCCAACAGATTCATATTCATCTATTTGCACAAGGAAACAATGCATCTGCCTTTTTCAGCACACATCTTCCCATACAGATGAGATAACAAAATAGTGCGGCCCTGTTCCTGATTAAAAAAATAGGTTCAGACATCACACGGGTTTGCGGGTTACCGGCGCATTTCTTTTTCAGTTGCACGACAGACTGCTTCAATATCACGAAATATAGGTTCATCCATACCGGATTTTATCACCCCGCATGCAGTTGCCACCACATGAAAATCAGGGATAAAACCGCACCTCTCCGCCTTTTTTCTCCCACAGAAATCCTCACACCCGTCAATGACAAATACCTTCAGAGACTCTCTTTCAATCCCTTCCAGAACAGTCATCGACTCGGCTCCGGATGCAACAATATGATAATCATCCAGATCAGGATTTCGCTGACGCAGCATCAGTGCCGCTTGTGTGGTGCATTTTCCGGCATTTGACAAACCAGAACAGGTTATCAGAACAGTGAGGTACTCCCTTTCATTCATCATTACCCTGATTCACCGGATATACACCGATTTTCGCATTCACAGCAGAGCAGAACACTCCGTATTCAGTCAGTTCATAAACAATCCACGTTCCTTTTGCGGTACCTGTGATCATCCCCGTTTCTTGGAGAATCTTGAGGTGGTAGGAAAGTTTTGATTTGCTTATCCCCAACGCTTCACGGATGATGCAGACACAGAGAGGCTGAACACGAAGCATCTCAATAATTTTGACGCGGTACACATCTGCACAGGCACGGTGAAAGGCCCGTACCCGTGCAATGATCACATCGTCCGGAAGGGCCGAGACAATACCATCGAGACCTCCCTGTCCGGCAATCGTCTCCAGTGCTTCAACGGGAATCTCACTACAGCATGGTGGTTTCATTCTATTTTCACCGTATCAGGATCGGTAGCAGGTGTCTGGGTCGATAATTTATCACATTCACCTGTTACTTATTGTTCAGGAAATCTTGAACTACTTTTATATATGTTCATCGTCCAGATTAATTCAACTTAATTTGAACAATTGAGAGCCTGACCATGCCAGACTATATCACGGGATCACTCATCTCCGGGCTGAACGCGGTTATCGAGTATCTCGCCGCTCATACGCTAACCTGCCTTGTTCCGGCATTCTTTATCGCAGGTGCAATCGCTGCATTTGTCAAAAGAGATGCTATACTAAAGTATTTCAGTCCGGATGCAAAGAAATCTGTTTCATATGGTATCGCATCAGTGTCAGGCATTGTGCTTGCCGTCTGTTCCTGTACTATTCTCCCGATGTTTGCAGGAATAATGAAGAAAGGCAGCGGTATCGGACCTGCCATCGCCTTTCTTTACGCTGGCCCCGCCATTAACATTCTTGCCATCATCTACACCGCAACCGTGCTGGGAGTGGATATTGGAATTGCACGTGCAGTGTTTGCTGTTCTGATGGCAATCGCCATCGGCATTATTATGGCAACCATCTTCAAAGAACACGATGCCGAAGCACGAAAGACAGCCGCAGCGATGCCAGTTACCCCAGCGGGAGGGAAAGAAGAGCGCCCACGCTGGGTGAACCCCGCATTCTTTGTGATGCTCGTCCTTGTTTTGGTCATCGGCGCTTCATCGCTCGATATGGTGCTACGTCTTGCGGTTATCTACCTGTTAACACTCGGGATTGCCGTTCTTTTGATATACTTCTTTGAACGCGATGAAGTGACCGAATGGGGCTATGAAATATGGGATTTAGTGAAGAAGATCTTCCCAATCCTCGTTGGAGGTACGTTCATCGTCGGGGTGATCGCATTCTTCCTCCCACCTGAGACCTTCCAGCCATTCTTCGGAACAAATTCTGTAGTTTCGGTCTTTTTAGGGGCAGTTGTCGGAGCCATTCTCTACATGCCGACCCTGCTTGAAGTGCCAATCATCGGCGGGACATTTGGCTACACGCAGGGACTGATGGCAGGGGGCCCGGCACTTGCACTTCTGCTCGCAGGACCGACGATCAGCCTGCCCTCCATTCTCGTTCTCACCCGGATTATGGGTGCAAGGAAAACAGCAACCTACGTTGCACTGGTGATTCTGTTTTCAACGGCAGCAGGACTTATCTATGGAACATTATTTGGGTGAAAGGGAGAAGGAGCAGATGAACCGGGACATACCCTGCTGTGTGGCCAACGCGATGAGAAGAATACGGCGGATACCCGCCGGAGAAACCTATGCAGATGTAGTATTTGCAGCATATCAAAAAAAGAGATGATGAAATAATGATAACAATTGAAGTGTTAGGGACCGGATGCATGAAGTGCAAACGCCTTTTGAAAAATGTTGAAACAGCCGTGAAAGAGACCGGAACAGAAGCAGAGATCGTCAAGGTTGAAGATATCAATGCAATCATGGAACGCGGTGTGATGCTCACACCTGCACTCATCATAGATGGTGAACTGAAAGTCTCTGGCCGTGTTGCAGATGTAAAGGAGATCTCTCTCCTTCTTCAGGTGTGATGCATGAAAGGGCGGGTAAACCCATCTGTTCCTGCGGCTGCTTACGCAGTGAAGCAGAACCGGCAGAATGCAACGCAGATGGAGGTATCATCCTTAACAGATGCCCGGCTCAGCGTGGGGGGGGAATATTGCGGGTGACAGTACGTATCGCACATGATGGGCGGATGGACTGTGAAATAGATCTCTGACATCGGGGAATCTCAAAAAAGGGGAACAAATCCCCGGCATGGATTGTCTCATACAGGCGGGAGAGGCGACTGCACCTCATCCCGCGTAACATGAACCGCCGCAGGACTAAACGAAACTGAAACAACCTGCCCCGGCGCGAGACCTTTTTCTTTGACCTCCTGTTCTGAGGCAAGCGAGTACAGGCTGATACCACTGGTTATTTTCAGCAGATAATAGGATTCGCGGGGAGTGATCTCCTCAATTGTTGCCGGAAAACAGTTATATTCGTCATCAAAAGTCATACCCGCACGCCGTACCGCCACATCGGCGGCCCGGATAAAGACACAGACCCGGCACCCATTTGGTATCACATCTGCGGTCCTGATACTGCATCCGTCAACCGTTACTAGTGAACCCCCGGCACCGGTGCCTGCCACCATGCCTTCAAAGACATTTTCTATCCCCACAAACCTGCCAACCTTCCGGTTCGGAGGCCTTCGGAAGACCTCATCACGCTCACCCTCCTGTTCGAGGTTGCCATCAATGATGACTGCCACACGGGTGGCAAGCGAGAGGGCTTCCTCACGGGAATGGGTGACATGCACAATGGTAAGGTTCTGTTCCTTGTTAATGGCACGCAGGTCTGCGACAAACTTGTCACGGTTCACCTGGTCCATCGCAGAGAGGGGTTCATCAAGCAACAGGATATCCGGTTCTGTCACCAGAGCCCGGGCAAGTGCCACACGTTGCTGTTCACCCCCGCTCATTGTATACGGAGCACGGCCTGTAAGATGTGCAATGCCCAACCGGCCGAGAACTTCAGCCACACGCCTCTCGACCTCAGTTTTCGGCAATTTCTGCATCTTCAGCCCAAACGCGACATTGTCGCGGACCGACATATGCGGAAAGAGGGAATAATCCTGATAGACCAGCGCAATCCTTCGCTTCTCCGGCGGCACACTGGTCAGGTCCGTACCATTGATGATCACACTTCCGGAATCAGGGTGGTGAAGACCCGCGATAACCTCAAGGATAATCGTCTTTCCTGCACCTGACGGGCCGATAATAAAGTAATAATCGCCATCATCTACCCTAAGACTCACTTCATTCAGACGGAAATCACCCAGCCTCAACGAGACATTATCAAACTCTATCATCGTATACTCCCACCCTCTTCATCAGGATGCGCAGAATGGCAAAGACCGTAAGGCATACCAGGATCATTGCAAATGCCACCGCTGAACTTTCTTTGAGACCGGCGGTCGTGAACTTGTAGTAGATAAGTGTCGATATGACCATCGGATAATAGGCGATCATGATGATAGCGGCAAACTCACCAATCCCCCGACCCCACGCAAGAATACTCCCACTGAAGATATGCCGCAGGGAAAGCGGTAGCACAACCAGACGGAATGCCTGAAACCGTGATGCCCCAAGAGTTCGGGCCGCATTCTCCAGGTGCACGGGGACTTTTTCAAATCCATCACGCACGGCATTCACATAGTATGGTGAGGAGACAAAGAACATCGCCACAACGATACCCAGATATGCACCCTCAAAGATGATGCCTATCTGTGAGAATGGTTCACCGATGACACCCCGGCGCATAAAGAGAATATAGACCATGATACCCGCAATGGTATGCGGCAACATCACCGGAATATCAACAATACTCTCCACAAGCCCCTTCCCTCTGAATTCGGTGCGTGCGAGAATATAGGCGAGGGGTGTCCCAAAGATGAGGAGCAGAATAACAGCATTCAGACCCGCTGCCATCGTCAGAAAAATGGCATCCATGACCTTTGAGTCCAGTGCAACCGAGATAAAATACGGAAGGTCTGACATCTGACGAATAGTAATCGTGAGAATACCCATGACGGTCAGAATAATAACCAGGCTGCCAATGAGGGCAAACGACAGGAGA
>CAZBYH010000117.1:0-5965 GCA_964496155.1 uncultured Methanoculleus sp. | reverse complement strand
CGGGGTGCCATTGACGGCATTGCAATCAACACCGCGGGTATTGGTGTGGCAGATAAACCGGTGCGCGACAGCACACTGCTGCCGGGTGATGTTATCATCGTAAGCGGCACCATCGGTGACCACGGGATGGCAATTATGGCCCATCGCGAGGGTTTTGACCTCGGTGAGCAGATCCTCTCAGACGTGGCCCCCCTCTGGACGCTTGTTGAAAAAGCCCTTGCTGCCGGTGACATTCACGCCATGAAAGACCCCACCCGCGGCGGCTTCTCGAATGCAATAAATGAGATGGCAGAGAAGTCCGGTGTGCAGGTGCGCATAACGGAGACATCCCTCCCTATCCGGCGTAATGTGAAAAGCGCCTCTGACCTGCTCGGGATTAATCCGCTTGATGTGGCCAATGAAGGCAAGGTGGTGATGGGGGTGGCACCGAATGATGCAGAAGCCATTCTCGCTGCTCTCCGGGCCCACCCGCTGGGGAGAGATGCTGCCATCATCGGTGTGGTGAAACAAGGCACGTCTGTTATCCTTGAAACGGCGATCGGGGGCGAACGTTTTATTGAGCCACCGATCGGCGACCCCGTACCCCGGGTCTGTTGATCCATCTCTTTTTTTACCCGTCCGCTGAACGTATATCCGTTAACCGGAGAAGAAAGGATCTGTTGTGAATAACGATGATATAACGGTTTTAATTGTGACTGCATGGGATGCAGAAGAGATCGCTGCATTATACCAAAGTGCAGGGTGGTGGGATGCCAAAGCGGATCCCGAAACCGTGTTCCCTCCGCTCTTTCGGGGCAGTTTTGCGGTTGTTGTCGCCCACGACAAAAATAACCGGGCGGTGGGTATGGGGCGGGTCATCTCTGACGGGGTTGCTGATGCCTATCTGCAGGACGTGACGGTGGCACCCGAATACCGGGGACAGGGCATTGGAAAGCGCATCATTGCACTGCTTGTTACTACCTGTCTTTGTGCGGGTGTCGACTGGATTGCCCTTGTTGCAGAACCCGGTATCAATACCTTTTATGAAACTCTCGGGTTCACGGCGATGAAGGACTATATCCCCATGAAATATGGGGATACTGCTGATGAAATACCCGGGAGAGAGCAACCATGATATCTCTTGATGCGTTTTGTCCGCTCCAGATGAAAGACAAAGCATTTTTACGCGAAATATTCACCCGGTTCCCGCAGATACACAGCGAAAACAATTTCACCACCATGATCGCATGGCAGGCATACTCGGAATACTCCTATGCCTATCTAAACGGCACATTACTGATATCGGCAGTTATTAACGAAGAACGTCTCTTCCATGCGCCCATCGGGCCCCGGAATCCTGATCTTTTGCGTGATCTTCTGCGCCTCGCGGCGGAAACCGGAGGAAACCGTCCGTTCTACATCTTTGACCGTCCCACCCGTGACTGGATACTCCATGAACTCCCGAACCTGCGCCTGCACAGCGATCGGGAATTCTTTGATTATATCTATCTGACAGGCGATCTCGCCCATCTTCCCGGCAAACGCTACGTGGGGATACGCCAGCACATCAATAAATTCAACCGGAACTGTTCATTCTCGGTTGAGACGTTCACCCCGGAAAATCTGCCGGAAATTATTGATTTCCTCAATACCTGGTGTGAATGGAAACATTGTGATGAGAACGAGATTCTTGCCCATGAAAAAACCGCAGTTCTCTATTGTATGGAACACCTGACAGAACTTGGTCTTGAAGGGCTGTTTATCCGGGTGGACGGCAAGATATCTGCGTTATCGGTGTATGAGGGGATGAACGACGATATGGCACTCATTCACTTCGAGAAAGGACTGCCGGACTGTGAAGGCAATTATAAGGTCATTAATCAGGAGACCGCACGGTACATTGAAGAACATCGGGGATATTCTTTCATCAATCGCGAATCAGACCTTGGACTGCCGGGTCTCCGGGAAGCAAAACTCCGGTATTATCCTCATCATTTCGCCGAGGTGTGGCATGCAGAGAAGGCGGATATTCTCCGGGTTCTTCGCGAAGAGGATGAGACATGAACGGGAAAAACAAAGGAATGTATCATGACGAAAGATGCTGATCGTATGCTGAAAGGGGTATGGTATGTCTGCTGATGCGGATTGTGTGCTGAAAGGGGCGATGCTTTCCGATGGGAGAGTCGCAGACATCTCCATCCGGGATGGCAGGATTATTCACGTAGGGGCGGCCCTCAGGGCTTGTCAGACGGTTGACTGTACTGGTCTTCTCTGTCTGCCCGGCGCGGTGGATATGCATGTGCATATGCGGGGCGGCAGAGAACAGGGATACAAGGAAGACTGGGTCTCCGGGTCACAGAGCGCTCTTGCCGGGGGGGTGACGACGGTTGTTGACCAGCCCAATACCATTCCTCCCCTGACCGGACCGGATGCTTTTACGGGGCGGGTAAAAGAGGCCACGCGGGATGCATACTGCCGGTTTGGAATCAATGGATATGTTTCCGGGGCGTCAGACATCCCCGGTCTCTGGGAAGCAGGTGCTCTCGCCTTTGGCGAGACCTTTGCAGCAGCATCCAGTTATGGCAGTGCCCTCACGACAGAAGAGATTGCACAGGCATTCCGTGAGATTGCCGAGGTGGGAGCGCTTGTCACGCTGCACTGTGAGGACGTTCTCCCCGGGGAGGATACCTCTCTTGCAACGCACGCAGCCCTCCGCCCGGAAATGGGTGAGAAGATTTGCATGGAGATGCTTGCCGCCCGTTTCCCCCCCGGACTGTCCGCCCATTTCTGTCATCTCTCATCACCCCTCAGTGCACAGGCAGCCCTGCCTGCTACCTATGAAGTGATGCCGCATCATCTCTTCCTCTCTATTGAAGAGCACGGCTCGGTCCCCGAGGGCTACTGCAAAGTAAATCCGCCGGTTCGCCATGAAACGACCCGAAAAGCGCTGTGGGAGATGTGGGATGCCATCCCGGTCATTGCATCTGACCATGCACCGCATACGGCAGAAGAGAAATCACAGCCGTTTTCTGCGGCGCCCTCCGGCATTCCGGGTGTGGAGACGATGGTGCCCCTCCTGCTTGCTGAGGTATACGCGGGCAGAATTACTCTTTCATCACTCATGGAAAAAGTGGTCTGCACGCCTGCCCGTCTGCTGGGCCTTCCGGTATCGACCCTCTTACCCGGTGCTTTGGCCGATCTCGCTCTCTATCCCCGGCACGAAACCGTGACGATTACCGCAGACATGCTTCACTCCCGTGCCGGGTGGACGCCGTATGAAGGCATGCAGGGGGTATTTCCCAGCATCACCTGTGTGGGGGGTCACCTCTCTTACCGGTGTAATGAATTCAGTCAGACAGACGGATTATGGGTCGCCGGCAGAGGATATAAGTGCACAGAAACGAAATAGTATGTGCCGATACCGCACATCATAGGTCCCCGGGTGATCGATTGGCTAAGATCTGGATGTGATCCATGGGACAACCCAGATGTGCAACAGGCGGGCCCGACAATGGGTTTAGAACAGGTGATGAACGGCGCATGCCACAGATGATCCATGTTTGTTACTGTCGGGCCACATTATACTCTTATATACGATTATTATGATATCAGCAGCATGCGCCGTAGAGAATGGGGATGGCTGTGTATACTGCATGCTTGATGTCCATGCCGGTGCCCGGCGAGAGGAATTTCCTGCAGGAGTAAACGTTTGGCGTTCTGCTGTGGGGTGCAGCATCCGTGCGCCACCCGTGGAAGGCAAGGCAAATACCGCGATTATTGCGCTTATATCATCTGTTCTTGACGTTTCGAAGTCATCTGTCACCATTGTGAGCGGCCAGACCTCATCGGTGAAACGGGTCTGTATCGCAGGCATTGACAAAGATGTGCTGGTAGAGACGCTTGACCGTCTGTTGCATGCCTGATACTTGTCTGAACCCTCTGTGAAGAACAGATCAATCGGAATAATGGATTTCCCGGGTATTGGTCTCTCTGCTGTATTTTCAAGAGTGTATACTCCGGGTTTTGCATCATGCGTATGGAAACCCATGGGCAAATGAAACGTATACCGGAGGAAACGAACAGGAAAAAAATGCCCAAAGAAATGAGGTTCCTCACCGTTTGAAAACTCATGTGAGCAAACGGGCACGGGGGAACGTGAGGATCTGGTCATGCGTCCATCCCGTGGATACCTGACGTACATCCGCTCAGGTGTGAAACCCCCGTTTCATCTGAAAGAATCATCCGGGGATACGTTTTTTCCAAAAATACGGGTCAGATACCGTGTACCTGGTTTCCATTCATTTATATAGCGGCGGGCAGCAATTACAAACATGCTGTCGCAGTCACTACCATTGGTCTACCGAAGCATGTCATCATTATTATTTGGAGGATTATTCAATGCAATCACAGGATACCACAAAGTATCTCATACACCTCAAGATCGAAGCGGAGGGGGTGGTACAAAAATCTGATGTTGTCGGTGCAATTTTTGGCCAGACAGAAGGACTCTTGGGAGAGGAACTTGACCTCCGCGAACTTCAGCGCACCGGCCGGATGGGGAGAATTGACGTCCAGATCACCAGTATCCGGGGTGAGACAAAAGGCGATGTGCATATAGCCTCATCCATTGACAGGGCAGAGACGGCAATTCTTGCCGCATCCATGGAGACGATTGAACGGGTAGGTCCCTGCAATGCGCGGGTTCGGGTCGACCGTATCGAAGATATTCGGGTCACGAAACGCCAGAAGATCATCAACCGTGCGCGGGAGTTACTGGTTGAATCCTTTGACGAAGGGTCGATTGATACGAATGCCATCATGGATTCCGTCCGGGAATGCTCCCGGATAGAGAAGATTGTCGAGGTCGGAGACGAAAAACTCCCTGCGGGTCCCAATGTGCAGAGTTCTGACGCCATCATTGTGGTGGAAGGACGGGCTGATGTCATCAATCTTTTGAAATACGGCATAAAGAATGCGGTTGCGGTTGAAGGCACCCATATTCCGGAGATCGTTATTCAGCTCTGCAACCAGAAGACGGCAACGGCATTTCTCGACGGTGACCGGGGTGGAGACCTGATTCTCAGTGAGCTGGTACAGGTCGCGGAGATTGATTTCGTTGCCATCAGTCCGCGGGGCCGATCAGTGGAGGACATGTCCCGAAAAGAGATCATCAAACCCCTCAGGAACAAGATTCCGATTGAATACATTCTTAACAAAGAGGGAGAGGTGGATATCCCGGAACTGCACCACCGCATGGACATTATTGACGGAAGCACGCAGGAACGGGCACGTAAACACCGGGAAGAAGTGCAGATTCAGAAGCACCCCGGTTCACTGGAATGGCACATGGCAGAGGTAAAAGAGAAACACATGGCCCGGATTCTCTCAGAAAATCGGGATATTCTGAAAGAATCCGATGCAGATCTCGCTGACGACCTTTTGATGAACATGCCTGCTGACGGGCACGGGCTTGTTATTGACCGGATGGTGGATCAGAGAATGGTAGATTACGCGTTTTCCGCGGATCTGGAATATATTGCAGCACCGGATTTTTTTGGAATTGTTAAAAAGCCGGTGTCCCTGAAACTGATAAAAATCTCATGATACCAGGCCTCTTGGTGTTTATCTCAACAACAAGTCCTGGTATTGTCTTTTTTTCCCGCTCCAATAGCTTAAATGCCCCTGAAGGAGATACACTATAGTACATTACGGGTGCGAGAATCCATCTGAATTCAGATGGTTTCTTTGTGATGGAACCGTACGAACGGACGGGTGAGTGAGAGATCGTGCACAAGGAAGAATTAATCAGGCTTCACAAGATAATGGCAGGAATAAAGGACAGTTTTGAGGAAGAAAACCCTGAAAATGATTTTTCAGGATATTACGCCCTTAAAATTGATCCCAGCCAGGTTCACAAGAGCAAAATGGAACATAAACACGCAATCTTTATTCTTGGTCAGGAGATTGCCGTTATTATGAGAAACAA
>CAZBYH010000116.1:0-5971 GCA_964496155.1 uncultured Methanoculleus sp. | reverse complement strand
TCTTCAAGGGCACGGGTAAGATACCGGGGTGCCCCCTTCCATGCAGGGATCGCTTCCGGGACGCTCCCCCGGCAGACAAGTGCACCATCTTCAATTTCCCAGATAACGTCTGCAGCCGGAAGAACTGCCTGTTCGTGGGTAAAAATGATCATGATCGGGTGTTTCTTTTCTTCGATTGCAGTACAGGTGCGTGCTTTTTCTTTGCAGTCAAGTCCTGCAAACGGTTCGTCCAGTATCACGGCATCCCAGTTGACTCCGAGAAGGCAGGTCAGATGCAGGCGTTTGAGTTCTCCCCGCGAAAGAGTGAGGGTCTTCACATGCTGCCTTCCTGCAAGGCCTGCCTTTTGGAGTGTCTCTTCCACCGGAAGATTCCATGACCGAATTTCATCTTTGACCAGAAACCCGGTCACATGATATTCCGGAAACTGCATGGAGAGGGTAAGCCGGGTGATTCCTTCACTGATGACTCGTCCGGCTGCAGGTTTAAATATCCCGGCAAGGGCTGATGCGAGTGTTGTCTTTCCGCTTCCCACAGGGCCGGTCACCAGGTGAATGCCTGGGCAGAAGACTCCGTCGGCGGTGAGTGCCCACCCAACGTGTGTGAGGGAGAGGTGTTCTGCTCTCAGATGCATTCGGCTATTCTCCATAGTGAGGGGTACATCTCAGTTTCATGCAATTGAGAAAAAACCTCAACAGGTGTTCCGACATACCGGGGATGGCCTTGGGCAAAGTATACCACCCGGTCAGCACGGGATGCGGTGTCCATATCCTGTGTGCACTGAAGAATGCAGGGCGCAGGTCGCCTTTGTATGATGGTTTCAAGCCTTTCCGCTGCGTTCCGATCAAGATGGGTGTCTGCCTCATCGAGAATGAGTAATTCCGGAGAGAGAGAAAGAGCTGCTGCACACGCGACGAGCACCTTCTCCCCCCCGGAGAGAGTATGGTTGGCGCGGCTGTGAAGGTGCCCGATTCCCATCTCAGAGAGAACCGCATGGGTAATTTGCCCGATCTCATCTGGTGGTGTTCTTTGGAACCGGAGGCCGGATGCCACCTCATCATCTACGGTCCGGAAAACAAGGTTATTGTCCGGGACTTCGCCGACCCATCCAATGTGCACTGCCCGTGGCTTTTTGCCCGATATGGTGAGCGTCCCGTGGCGGGGGAGTTCGATTCCTGCGCATAGTTTCAGGAATGTGGTCTTTCCACTTCCGTTTGGACCGATAATGGCGGTATGGCCCTGCCCAATCCTGAGGGATTCGATCTCAAGTATTCGGTGATACAGGTGGTGTGCATGTATCATCAGATGCGTTCTCCGATGATAAACGCGGCAATTCCTTTCAATAGATCTCCCACAATGAATGGCACCAAACCAAGGAGCACTGCCTGTGCCAGTGCCATCCCCGTTGAGTATGACATCCATGCAATGCCAAAGAGGTAGATTATCAGGGTAGCTGCGACAATTCCGCCTGCATTGATTATCCTGTTCTTTTGTTCATAAGCAAGGCCTGCTACAAGAACTGCGGGGATAAATCCAATCAGGTAGCCACCTGTCGGGCCCATGAGAACGCCGATTCCTGCAAGCCCGTTATGAAAAACCGGCATATTCAACGTTCCAAGGAGCAGGTAGACAAAGACCGGCAGAACAGCACTTCTGCCCATCACAACTGCCGCTAACAGAACGAAAAACGTCTGCAGGGTAACCGGTACTGGGGGGATGGGCAGGGATACCCACCCACCAACGGCGATCAGTGCCACAAATGCTGCTGTCAGGGATATCAGATGGCTTCGTTGTTCGTTGCCGTACATGTAAATAGTATTTTTTTGCAGGTTGCCTTGAGAAAAAGGTTCAGACCGGGGTGCAGTCCCCCGAGAATACTCGTTCTACCTTGCCATTGTCGCGCCGTACAATCAGGGCGCCATACTCATCGATGTCAATTGCTGTTCCTTCAAAGGATTGGCGGGGGGTTTTAATCTTCACCCGTTTGTCGAGGGTCAGTGAGAGACTCTTCCATTCGCGCACAATGGAATCATATTCACCTAACTCGATCTGCTGATACCGTCGTTCAAATTCACGGAGCAGGTATGCCAGAAATGCTGCCCGGTCAATGGGTTCACCGTATTCGATCATGAGTGATGTAACTGGTGTATTCAGATTTTTGGGCAGGGCCTCCGGTGGAATGTTTGCGTCAACGCCAATACCCAGGATGCAGTGCTCGACTTCCCCCCCTTCGGTGGATATTTCAAGCAAAATCCCGGCCACTTTCTGGTCGCCGATGTAGATGTCATTGGGCCACTTTATGAGGGCCCCTATCCGGTACAGTTTTCTGATGGTCCGGACAATTGCGATAGAAGTGGCCATTGTCAGCATAAAAACATGGTCCGCGGGCATCTTTGGTTTCAGGATAATCGTCGTCCAAATGCCACCGGGAGGAGAGAACCATGGGCGGTCGAGACGCCCAAAGCCGCCGGACTGTTCTTCTGCAATAATCACGGCCCCGTTCAGTTCTGAAACAGATGTCTTTTCAAACAGTTCCTTTGCAACCATGGTTGTTGAAGTAATGGATGCGTAATATTCGATCCTTTGTCCTATGAAATCTGTCCTCAGGTGCCGCTTCACTTCGTAGGGTAAGAGTCTGTCGGTGCGCTTTAAAAGGCGATAGTCTGCTTCCCCGGATCCTTCGATATCATATCCCAGTTCACGTAACTCTTCGATATTTTCCCCGACTGCTGACTCCGGTACGCCTGTCTTTGTGCTGATTTCTTCACCGGAGACTGCTGTGCCGGCTTCTTCAAGAATGCTGAGTATCTGGTTTGCGGTCGTATTCATGGATATCACCTTTTTGAGGCCACTGCCTCAGAGGGAAGGGGGCAGGGGTCTTTGCCACACACTTCTTTGAGAATTGCCGATTGATGTTCCATCAGGGTCGCAAGGTCAAAAATGCCCGATATGTCCACCAGTCCGATAGCAGCGATTGCTTTTCCATCGGCGTCCCGTATTGGGGCAACAACAACGGGTACGTTTGCATACGCTCCCGTCTTTGGAATCGTTTTGATCAGATGGTTCTTTCTCATTGCAATTTCAAGAACCGGTCCGGTATATGCATTGTCAACTACCACACCCTCCTCAATTCTTACTCCGAAATTGTTCAGGGATCGTGCTGTCACAGGCAGGTGATTAATGATTTCATGGATTGCAAGGGCAACTCCTGCAAGGTCGCCAGCATCTGAATCCGCGGATATGGTATAGCCATTCATAGAAAACACCCAAAGGTTCGGTACTAGAAAAATAGAAGGGTTGATTGTTAAAATAAGGTTTCGCTTTCACGGGTGCAAAAAAGACGCATAAACCCGCGTGAAGGATATTCATGGATGGTCGTCACGATGAGAGTCCCTTTCCCGATGGGGTAAGAAACCACGATAGCCTTGCCGTCATCGGTGTGCGCAAGTACTTCACCTTCGGGATTTTTTATGTAACCATCGCAGTCGATTTCATTGGTATTGAAATCATCAAAAATGGTGGTAATGGGATTATTTCCGATGAGATGCACCGGGCTGCTGAAATATTCGCTCACATACTCAACCGGGACCGGAAGCCAGTCGTAGCGATCTGTCTCTGTTGACATCGCACCGAAGACTATGACACGTCCGCCCTTTTCCAGAAATTTATTTATTCTGCCTGATGATGCCCTGAGTGCCGGAAGAAGACCCGAATATGCTTTATTCCCAAATCCTGTCGGGATGATGAGAGAGACAAGTTTTCCCCGATAATACGGCGCCGCCATCATCTGCGGCGTGATTAATTCACAGGCGATGCCGGTGTCTTCGATGTATCTGATGAATGGCACAGAGCAGTCCCACGCCAATCCTGCTTTCTGTCTCATCCTTTGATAACTCCTATCGGATTGAGGCGGGCGACCTTTGCTGATATGCCTGCTTCATGTACCACTTTCACCACTTCGCCTGACGGTTTATAGGCATCAGGGGCCTCTTCTGCGATGGTACCTGCTGAAGATGCGAGAACGGTAATACCTCTTCTTCCGAGGGATTCCTGAATGCTTTCCCCTGAAGCACGTTTCTTTGCCTGTGATCGTGAGAGGACGCGGCCTGCGCCATGACAGGTGCTCCCGAATGTCTTCTCCATGGCGCCCTGTGTCCCTCTCAGAAGATATGATGAACTTCCCATGCTTCCGGGAATAAGTACCGGCTGACCTATCGCATCGCAACCCGGCGGCAGATCCCGGCTGTTCGGACCAAATGCCCGGGTTGCACCTTTCCGGTGCACACAGAGAGTTGTGCGCTTTCCGTCCACCTGATGCTCCTCAATCTTTGCAATGTTATGGGTCACATCATAGACAAGCGGCATCTCCTCTGCTGACAGGGAAAAATTCCGTGATAATACCTCGCGTGTCAGATGCATGATTATCTGGCGATTTACCCATGCATAGTTTGCGGCACATGCCATTGCCGAAAGATATGCCTCTCCTTCCGGGCTCCTTAAAGGTGCGCAGGCGAGCTGTTTGTCTGCGAGAGGTATCTGGTATTTCTTTGCCGCATCTTCCAGAAATTTAAGGTGGTCTGTGCATATCTGGTGGCCAAGCCCCCGTGATCCGCAGTGGATCATGATGCATATCTGATCTGCCTCTATGCCAAATGCCTGTGCTGCCTTTGGATCAAAGATCTCCTCTACCGACTGGAATTCAAGGAAATGGTTACCTGAACCGAGGGTGCCGCATTGCGGCCTGCCACGTTTGCGCGCCTTCTGGCTGACATGGGATATGTCAGCGCCTTCGATGCACCCCTGCTCCTCACACCAGAGGAGATCACGCTCTGTGCCATATCCCTCCTCTATCGCCCATCGGGCGCCCTCTGTCATTATGGTATTGAGTTCGCGGTTTGTCACGGTGATGCAGCTTTTTGTACCGACGCCGGTAGGAATAATATCATAGAGTTCCTGCAGCACCTTTTTCATCTGCCCCAGATCACTTCGCCTCAAAGGAGTCGCCATTAAACGCACGCCGCAGTTGATATCAAATCCAACCCCGCCGGGTGAGATGATGCCCTCGTCCATGGTGAAAGCTCCCACTCCGCCGATGGGAAATCCATACCCCCAGTGGATATCCGGCATCGCAAGAGCGTTTTTGCATATTCCGGGGAGTGTTGCGATATTAGCAAGCTGCTGTACGGCGCCTTCCTCCAGAGTTCCCATCAGTTGCTCAGAGAGATAAAATCGGCCCGGTACTCGCATTCCCGGAACGGTACCAATGGGAACCTCCCATTCGTATTCTCCCTTCTGAATAATTTTATCCATCATTTTCTGTTACATCTCCTCGTTATACATCGAAGAGAACCAACGTACACCATCTGTCGTCGGTTCTCTCTATCTCCATTCCCGAGAGTGATATCCCCTTCACTTCGGTTCCTCCTGCATGCATCTTTCTGTGGTATGGTTCCCCAAAGAGCTCTGCTGAAAGGCCGAACGGGGTGAACGTCACTTCTGCCCGGCATAGTGCCACACATTCAACTTCAGCGTAAAAAAGGATTTCTGAGAGGAAGTCATGAAGCAGGCGTTCCTCATCCTCTCCCCTGAGTTCAAATCGAATCATGACCTCTCCCTGGGTGCAGGAAGGAAACATCACTGAGAAAAGGGCACGTCCCGCTTCTTCATAGAGTTCTTCTCTGGTTGCACCGCATACGTGCATCAAAACGTCTGCTGTGTGTTCCCGTTCAGAAAATGACATTGTGTTTACTACTGGTTCTTAAAGATAATTACCATATGCAGGGATCATATCCATGGTTATTCTGTCCAGATATCTGGCCTGATACATGGAGACATAGATAATGTTGTCACCTACATAAATTTCATAATCCGATGGTTTCGGTGGTTTTACGGTGGTGGTAAGTAACACCGGTCCTCCGCAGGTTGTACATACCCTGAAATCAATATTTCTCTGAAGAATATAGGATTTAACGT
>CAZBYH010000115.1:0-6027 GCA_964496155.1 uncultured Methanoculleus sp. | reverse complement strand
GAAAGGAACTCATCATCTCCATGATCGTAACCATTCCTGCAACCATCATCCTCTCAGCGGCACTGGTGGTACTGATACAACTGATCTAAATGGTGAAATAATGGTCAAAAAAACAGATAAACCCAAAAAAACAGACAAAAAAACAGACAAAAAAACAGATAAACTCCAAAAAACAGACGAAAACACAGATAAACCCAAAAAAATGAAACGAATGCGAGGCATGTTCGGATCGCTCTTCCCACAGAAATATGACTTTGTAGCGATGCTCGTAGAACAGGCAGAGAGCACGGTTTTGGGGATGGAGGCATATAATCAGTGGATCAGGGGAGATATCCCCACTCCCCCGGATGATCTTATCAGGATCGGCGGTGAGCTCGATCTTCTCCGGTATAATCTGGAGGCCGGCCTCATGGAGGCATTCTCCACACCGTTCAGCCGGCAGGATATCTACATTATCTCCCGGAATATCGATTATGCCCTCGATTATGCCGTTGAGATCGCCCGGGAGATGTATGCCTTCGATGTCAATCCTGACGAACACATCCGGGAGATGTCTCTTTCGCTTCTCTACGGCACCCGTTATGTGGTGGAAGGAACCCGGTATCTGGGGGCGGACAAGGCAGGGGTCGCAGTCTCCATCCGGAATGGGCGCATGCACATCCACGCCATCGAAGACACCTATATCAGCTGCATGGCCGATCTGTTCCGGACCGATGATGCGATGGAGGCGATGAAGAAACGGGAGATTTACTATCTTCTCCGCAATGCCGGAAAGGCCCTGAGCGTCACCCTTGATATCATACACAAAACCGTTGTCGGGCAGGCATAACCCGCCCTCTTGCTGCCGGCAGGGTCCACTCTCTGCCGGACTACGGACAGATACCCACCCGGATGCAGATCTACAGAACGAACGGTATGACCATGCAAAAATCAGACCCCGGATGCGGTTTCGCCTGATCTTTGCCCGTTTTATGGGTATCCGGGGTTCTCAAAAGCATGGTATCATTCCATTACGCGGTGCAGTCATCCCGTTTCCCGGCAAACATAAATCCGCACCCTTTTTCTCTTTGGCTGATCAGAGATTCACTTCAGCTATGGCACAGGTATCGTATGTCTGCCCGTTTCTCAGACAGAAGACTGACGCCTTCCGCGGGGGGCTTGCCGGCCGGTGGAAGGAGAGCACCCGGCACGGGTGCACCTATGGTGAAATAAACGCAGGGTTTATCTCTACCGTAGCAGAAGAAGAGGCAACCGGCCTTCCGATGCATGCGATGCTGGCGTCTGCCGCTATCTGCACGCTCTATGACGAAGGCAAACGCCTTCCCGGCGGGGTGCGGTATCTCTTAAACACGGAATATTCTTTTCCCCACACCGACCGGTTCGGCATACGCCACCCGGCAGCTATCCTCCGGTGGGACGACCGTGTCTGGCTCACCGAGTTTGTCGAGATGCTTATTCTCATCTCTGATCAGCTCGGCAAACCAGCTGACGTGATCGTCATTCATCCCGGAAAGGCGCATGGCATGGCATTCTCTGCGATTGCACGGGCGATGCGGTATATCCAGGCTGCCTATGCAGACGCCTGCGGCACCGCCCCGTCTGTCCTTATTCAAAACAGCTACCCTTCGCTCATACAGTCTGGAGATGATATCCGTGAATTCTGGCTCACGATGCAGGCACAGGTCCCGGAATGTTGTGATACCTGCGGCGTCCTGTTAGATTCCATGGCACTCAAAAGCGCCGCCCATCATGCAAACACTCCCCTCTCTGCCTTTCTCTCAGCACTTCCCGCCGATGCCCTGAAAGGCTTCTCTCTCCGGCCGGATGCCGGGCAGGAAAAAGGGGATGACGCCATTCCCTGGGACAGCATCTTCCGGGCCATACGCATGCTGCCTCATGACGCCCTCATCATCCCGGATATCCATCACCCAGACGAGACCGAGGAAATATTAGGACGTTGCCGGGCAGGCGTTTCTTTGGTAGAGACGGTAAATGACGCGGATACTGAATAGAAGTATCTCAGATCCTCTCTTCCCGGTACCACTGCATTTTCTTCGCTATTATTTTCGAAAAACCCCGGAGAAAACAGTCAATTACCCTTTATTTTCCTTCCATACCCGGCGTGACAACACCCACCCGATAGCGGTGGCGCCAAGAATGAGCGAGATGCCGGTGACAATAATTGACGCATCAATCTGAAACAGGAAGAAGACGCAGGTCACAATACCCAGCACTGCCGGAACCGGCACGTTTCTGATTGCACCCGGCATCCGGTATGGCCGGGGTGCATCCGGCATCGTCCTCCGGAGCTGTATCACGGCGGCATTGATGACGATGAACGTGATAAAAAGCGTGAAATTGGCAATCAGGGCCACATCCCGGATATCGCCCGCGAAAAGAAACAGCATGGAAACAACCGCTGCACCAATGATTGCCACCACCGGTGTCCGCCGTCCCGGATGAACATAGGCGACCACCGCAGGCAATGCCTTCTTTTTGGCCATACCGTAGAGAATCCGGGAAGAGGCAAGCAGCATCAAAAGGGTGGTGGTAGCTGTTGCAAAGAGGGCGATTATCGTATATACCAGATAACCGCCGGAGAACGCCTCCCCTGCAATCTGTGCGAAGGGATTGGGAGAGCCGGCAATCATTTCATACCCCCCGATACTCACCACCGTTAGGGAGACCGCAATGTAGATGACAATGCTGATGAGAATTGCGGTAAAGAGGGCCTTAGGAATGGTCTTTTCCGGCTCGATGGTTTCATCCGAGAGTTTGACCATCTCCTCAAAACCCTGATACGCAAAGAAGACCAGCGCTGCTGCAGCAAAGATGCCGGGAAGTCCTTGCGGCGCAACAAAATAATCCACCGACCCGAGATACGGCAGACCGATGATGACAATCCCGATAAGCCCCCCGACCTCAATCAGCGTGAAGATGATGGCAAAGGTGACCGATTGCCGGATGCCGACGAGAAGGATGACACTGAGAACCAGTAAGAGGCCGATTGCCACCGGGAGGGTCGGAGCCCCCGTCCACGCGGAAAAGTAGCCGGCAAACCCGAGAGCGACAGTGGCTGCCCCCACCACCCCGGAGAGTATCACCATGATCCCGATGATAAACGCAATCTTATCGCCGAAGGGACGGCGGGAATATTCATATTCCGCACTTGCACCGGGGAACATGGAGGAGAGTTCCATATAGGAAAGGCCGGTGAAGGAGGCAACAAATGCTGCGAGAACAAAGGATATCCAGAGGGCATTACCTGCGCCTGCTGCTGCTTCACCGATGAGTGCATAGATGCCTGCACCTAAAATTACCCCTACGCCAGAGATAACAACCTGCGGAAATGTCAGCGTGCGCCGGAGAGATGTGTCCGTATCCTGTGTCATGGAGCTATAGAACGTCCATCAACGTTGAAAGTAATATGTCCGTCGATGAAGGCTATCAGCGGCACACATCCCCGGGATGAGATTATTCCCATGCATGATGCGCGAACACACACACACAGTCAGCTCGCATACCGTTTCAATGACGCACCGAAAATATGTCGGTGGACGGGGGAAATAGTGCATGGATAGACACGGTCAGGACATCCAAATTAACCCCGTTCATAATCGATCACCGTACCCGGCAAAATGCGGCAACATCCACCCGATGATTGCAGCACCAAGAATGAGGAAGATGCCGATCACAATGATGGGCAGATCAATCTGAAACAGGAAGAAGACGCAGGTCACAATGCCAAGCACCGCAGGAACCGGCACGTTTCTGATTGCACCAGGCATCCGGTATGGCCGGGGTGCGTCCGGCATCGTCTTCCGGAGTCGTATCACGGCGGCATTAATAACAATAAATGTGACAAAGAGCGTGAAGTTTGCAATCAGAGCCACATCCCGGATATTCCCCGGCAAAAGGAACAGCATGGAGAGGATCGCTACCCCAATGATTGCCACAACAGGTGTCCGCCGTCCCGGATGAACATATGCGAATTTAACCGGCAATGTCTTCTTTTTGGCCATGCCGTAGATAATTCGGGATGAGGCGAGCATCATCAGAAGGGCGGTGTTTGCCGTTGCAAAGAGGGCGATTATCGTAAAGACAAGATATCCCCCGGAGAACGCCTGACCCGCAATCTCGGCAAAGGGGTTGGGAGAACCGGCAATCATTTCATACCCCCCGATACTCACCACCGATATAGAGACAGCAATGTAGAGAAGAATGCTGATGATAATTGCGGTCAAAAGGGCCGCGGGGATGGTTTTTTCCGGCTGGATGGTCTCATCCGAGAGTTTGACCATCTCCTCGAAACCCTGATACGCAAAGAAGATGAGGGCTGCCGCAGCAAAGATGCCGGGAAACCCATCTGGTGTGGCAAAATAATCCACTGACCCGATATAGGGCAGACCGATGATGATAATCCCAATGATACCTCCTGCCTCAATCAGGGTGAAGATGATGGCAAAGATAATCGACTGCCGGACGCCAATCAAAAGGATAATACAAAGGACGAGCAACAGGCCAACTGCCACCGGGAGGGTTGGTGCCCCTGTCCACGCGGAAAAATAGCCGGCAAATCCGAGGGCCACGGTTGCTGCCCCCACCACCCCGGAGAGTATCACCATGATGCCGATGATAAACGCAATCGTATCTCCGAAGGGACGGCGGGAATATTCATATTCTGCACTTGCTGTGGGGAACATGGAGGAGAGTTCCATATAGGAAAGGCCGGTAAAAGAGGCAATGAGTGCGGCGAGAATAAAGGATATCCAGAGGGCATTGCCGGCGATGGCCGCTGCTTCACCAATGAGTGCATAGATGCCTGCACCTAAAATTATCCCTACCCCGGAGAGAACAACCTGCGGGAATGTCAGCGTGCGTCTGAGGGATAGGTCCTTATCCTGTGTCATGGAGTCACTGAAAATGCATTGACGGCGTGGGTAATATGTCCGCCGGTGTGTGGTGTCTGCGGCGTATACGGCGAATAAAAAAGGCTTAGCCCCTTGCAAAATGCATGAACCGGTCACTCTGTGCCGATCGGTGGCACACCGAAACCATGCCGGGGTACGCCGGTAGTGCATTGATGTCTCAATTTATATACCGGAATTGAACGTGTTTATATCGGTTTTGTCATTTTATTCAGAAGTATATAATCGTTTGATTCACGGTTTAAAGAGTTTATGGCGGTAATTATACGTGCATCAGTATATACTTTTATCATTTTCGGGGGGGACTGTACTCTACGGTTATTTTTATACCGGGGGTGGAAGAGAGAACTATTGCCAGATGTGAAATGCGTCCTCCATCGTATACCATACCTAAACCGGATGAGAATTCACCTTCTCTTTTGTCTGTTACGGGAAAGGCGGCAGTGTGGAATCCGATTAAGGGCCGGGTTTCACAAAAGATGTCGCCTCTCTCGGAACCGACAAAGAAGCACTACCATACCACACACCACTTCTTTCTTCTGCCCCATGTGGTTAGTATGCCCGTCCCCGCATGAACGCCGGTATTCTGTGAGTTTCATAGAATCGGCAGGCAGGCATCTTTCTCACCTATATTTAGCACGGCCGGGCGAAATATCGTTTCCCGATTTTATGCCTGCGACCAGATATCTATCCTTTGAAAGGACGCAAGAGTTCCTTTCACATGAAATCCGCAAGACCTAACTGAATCTCTTTTTCCTCACCAAAGGTTGAAAGGAGATACATATCCAGCATCTCGATACGCTGACGGGTATACTCCGATATATCGTAGTCTCTGCAGATATTGCGTGACATCTCTACATACTTCTTGACCGATCCCTCATGGACGGTCTGGATGATCTTTCCGCCGCACCGGCACTTCCCTGCCATCGGCATCCTCCGGTATTTCGCATTGCACGTCGGGCACCGAAGTTTCTGACGTGAGAATGCGTTGAGATTCCCTTGCATGTCAGGAATAAAATGGGTTTTGAGCACTCGTTCTGCCATGTCATGCTCGTCCACTGCCCGGATGATTCTTCCCAGTTCAAGCTCCGCCTCCAGC
>CAZBYH010000114.1:0-6067 GCA_964496155.1 uncultured Methanoculleus sp. | reverse complement strand
AGTCCAGCCTGTTTCCGTGTGAATCCCGACTGAGAAACCTGACCTATGCAGCACCCATAAAGCTTGATATGGTGCTTGTTCAGGGCGATGTACGTCAGGAGCCCGTTGTAACAACTATTGGCCAGCTTCCGGTCATGATCGGTTCGGAAAGTTGCAATATGTTTGGCATGTCTGATGAGGAACGAATCGAACATGGAGAAGATTCTCATGATCCGGGTGGTTATTTCATCGTCAATGGTTCAGAACGCGTGTTAATGACCCTTGAAGATCTTGCTTCCAATAAGATTATGACCGAATACACGGAGCGTTACAATGAGAGAATTTATGTTGCAAAAGTATTCTCTCAGTTCCGTGGATATCGTGCTCTTGTCATTGTTGAAAGAAACAGGAAAAATCTTCTTGAGGTCTCTTTCCCGTCTGTTGCCGGCCACCTGAGATATGTGGATCTGATGCGTGGACTGGGACTGGGCAATGATCTCGATATTGTGCGTGCCGTTTCTGATGATGAGGATATCCTCACCTTCATGATGCAGAATCTTGAAGAGAGTGATTGTGATGGCATTGATGATGGTATCATGTATGTCGGGAAAAAGCTCGCTCCGAACCAGACGAAAGATTACCAGCGCAAACGAGCTGAATTTGTTCTTGATAATTATCTCCTTCCTCATCTGAATTATCTGATGCCGGCGGACCTGAAGGAAGAGGATCCCGGATACCAGCAGGCAACAGAGGGGGTCAGACTTGCAAAGGCATATTTCCTTGGAAGGATGGCTGAGGCATGTTTTGATCTGGTTCTTGAGAATCGGCGCATTGACGACAAGGATCACTACTCCAACAAACGGTTGAAACTTGCCGGGGATCTCATGGAGGATCTCTTCCGCATTTCATTAAACCGGCTGACACGTGATGTAAAGTACCAGCTTGAGCGCGCAAACATGCGCCACCGCGATCTCTCTATTGGCACTGCTGTTCGCGCAGATGTGCTGACCGAGCGTCTGCTTCATCCACTTGCTACAGGAAACTGGGTCGGTGGACGTACAGGTGTGTCACAACTTCTCGACAGGATTGATCACATGGCAGTTGTGTCCCACCTGAGAAGGGTCATTTCTCCTCTGTCACGTTCACAGCCTCATTTCGAGGCTCGTGATCTCCACCCGACACAATGGGGCCGTATATGTCCTTCTGAGACTCCTGAAGGTCCGAATTGTGGTCTCGTGAAGAATTTTGCACAGATGGTCGAGATCTCCAAAGGTATTACTGATGAGCAGCCAATCAACAAAACGCTCTATGATCTTGGTGTTGAAGAATTGAAACGGGAGTTATTATGAGCACAAGCCGCAAAAAATCCCGTGTTTTTGTAGACGGTGCGCTGATCGGTCTTTCGGGAAACCCCAATGAGCTCGTTGCCGGGGTCCGAAAGCTGAGGCGGCGGGGTGAACTTTCATCTGAAATTAATGTATCATACAAGGAATACAATCGGGATATTATCATTCATACCGATCGGGGCCGTGCCCGCCGCCCGCTTATCGTGGTTGAGGGTGGGAAGCCACTCGTTACGGAAGAAGATATCGAATGGCTGAAATCAGGTGATATTGATTTCACTAATCTCGTCACCCGTGGAATCGTGGAGTATATTGATGCAGAGGAAGAAGAAGACCTCTTCGTCGCCATGAATGAGGATGATATCACCCCTGAACATACCCATCTTGAGATCGATCCTGCATTGATTCTTGGTATCGGAGCCGCGCATGTTCCGTTCCCGGAACACAATGCATCGCCTCGTGTCACCATGGGCGCAGGTATGATCAAACAGGCTCTTGGATTCGGCTGTTCAAATATGAAGCTTCGTCCGGATACCCGTGGTCATTTTCTTCACTATGCACAAAAGCCTCTTGTTCATACACAGACCTCTGAGATTATTGGCTCTGATGACCGGCCTGCCGGTCAGAATCTTGTTGTTGCAATTCTTTCGTATGAAGGGTTCAATATTGAAGATGCTCTTGTTTTCAACCAGGCATCGATTGATCGCGGCATAGGCCGTTCACACTTTTTCCGAACGTATGACGGAGAGGAGCGCCGATACCCCGGAGGGCAGGTTGACAAGATCGAAGTGCCTGACGAGGAAGTGGCAGGGGCGCATGGTGCTGAATATTATCAGAACCTGGACACCGACGGGGTCATCAATCCGGAGACCATTGTTCATGAAAAAGATGTGCTTATCGGTAAAACATCTCCTCCCCGGTTCCTTGAGGAGCCGTCAGGTGAGCTTATCACCGTTGAAAAGCGTCGTGATACCTCGGTTACCATGCGGAGTAACGAACGGGGTATTGTTGATACGGTTATTCTGACGGAGGGAGAGAACAGTTCCCGCCTTGTTAAGGTTCGTACCCGTGACCTCAGGATTCCGGAAGTGGGGGACAAATTTGCATCACGCCACGGGCAGAAGGGCGTTGTGGGGCTTATTGTGCCTCCGGAAAATATGCCCTTTACCGAGGCCGGCATTACCCCGGATCTTGTCATTAACCCTCATGCAATTCCATCACGTATGACCATCGGGCATATGCTGGAGATGCTGGGCGGTAAGGTTGGATCCCTGGAAGGACGCCGGATTAAGGCTACTGCATTCTCCGGAGAGCCGGAAGAATGTCTGAGAAAATCGCTTGCAGAGCTTGGCTTTTCCCATGATGGGCGTGAAGTGATGCGGGACGGGATCACCGGAAGGCAGTTCCATGCAGACATTTATATCGGCGTCATCTATTACCAGAAGCTCTACCACATGGTGTCCTCGAAGATGCACGCCCGGTCCCGTGGGCCGGTGCAGGTCCTGACCCGCCAGCCAACAGAAGGACGTGCCCGCGAGGGTGGTCTCAGATTTGGTGAGATGGAACGCGATGTCATGATTGGACACGGTGCTGCAATGGCTCTGAAAGAGAGGCTTCTTGATGAGTCTGACAAGGTCGAACAGTACGTCTGTGCAAAGTGCGGCATGATTGCGTTCCTTGATCGGAACAGAAATGTAACACGCTGTCTTGCGTGTGGAAATGAGATCGATATCTATCCGGTTGAGATGAGTTATGCTTTCAAACTACTCCTGGATGAGATGAAGAGTATGGGTATTGCACCCAGAATGCACCTGGAAGATCAGGTATAGGGGGTAACAAATATGGCAAGTCCAAAACGTATAGGAGCACTTGAGTTCGGGCTTCTCTCACCAAAAGAAATCCGTAAGATGAGTGTGCGGAAAATCATCTGGGCTGATACCTATGATGACGATGGTTTTCCCTATCCCCAGGGTCTGATGGATCTTCACCTCGGTGTTATTGATCCGGGATTGCGGTGTAAAACGTGTGGCAACAAGGCATCAGACTGCCCCGGGCATTTTGGCCATATAGAACTGGCCAAACCCGTGACTCACGTGGGATACACACGCCTGATTCGGAAATTACTCCGCGTTACCTGCCGTGAGTGCAGCAAGCTTCTTCTGACTCCGGATGAAGTGCGCAAAACACTTGGTCCTGAAGATGAACGGAGTTCTGAAATCATCTCGGAAAAAGATGTCAAAAAAGAGCGTGTCTGCCCTCACTGCGGCACTCAGCAGAATAAGGTAAATTTTGAGAAGCCAACAACATTCTCAGAGATCTGGACGGATGATACCGGCCGCAAGGTAGATCACAAGCTGACGCCTGCGGATATCCGGAGCCGTCTGGAAAAAATACCCGACGAAGACCTTCGTCTCCTTGGCATTAACCCTGATGTAGCCCGTCCTGAGTGGACCCTTCTGACGGTTCTGCCGGTGCCCCCTGTTACCATGAGGCCATCGATTATTCTTGAGAACGGACAGCGTTCTGAGGATGATTTGACGCACAAACTTGTTGATATTATCCGTATCAACCAGCGATTCAAGGAAAATCAGGACGCGGGTGCTCCTCAGTTGATCATTGAGGATCTCTGGGAGTTGTTACAGTATCATGTGACAACCTACATGGACAATGAGGTGGCGGGTTGTCCACCGGCACGACACCGTTCAGGGAGACCTCTTAAGACCATATCTCAGCGTCTGAAGGGTAAAGATGGCCGTTTCAGAGGGTCACTCTCGGGTAAACGTGTCAATTTCTCAGCACGTACCGTGATTTCACCCGATCCGAATATGAGTATTGGTGAGGTAGGTATCCCTCTTGCTATCGCAAATGAGATGAGTGTTCCTATCCGGGTAACTCCGTTTAATATTGAAGAAGTACGGGCGATGGTTCTGAATGGTCCCCACCGGGAGAAACTTTCCGATCCATGTGGTGCAAATTATGCAATCCGGCCTGACAACCGAAGGGTCAGACTGAATGAACTCACGTGCGAAACGGTGGCGGAGCAGCTTGAACCGGGGTGGTCGGTTGACCGGCAGCTGAATAATAATGATATTGTTCTCTTTAACCGTCAGCCATCACTGCACCGGATGTCAATTATGGCTCACCGGATTGTTCTGATGGAAGGGAGGACATTCCGTCTGAATCCTGCAGTATGCCCACCATATAACGCGGACTATGATGGTGATGAGATGAATCTTCACGTTCCCCAAACTGAAGAAGCCCGGGCCGAAGCCCATATGCTTGCTTCAGTCTATGAGAATATTCTCTCACCGCGGTTCGGTGGACCGATCATCGGGGGTATCCACGATCACATATCGGGTATCTTCCTTTTGACCCACACGCTGCGGTGGTTTACCAAAGAGGAAGTTATCTCATTTATAAAATTCAATCCGCCTGAGCATTTACCGGAACCCGGGATGGTTGAGGATGGAAAGGAATACTGGTCAAATAAACAGGTATTCTCTATCGTTCTCCCTGAAGACCTGAACATGGTATTCCGTTCCAATTCCTGTAAAGCCTGTGAAGTGTGCAAACAGGGCGAATGTGAGTCGGACTCCTATGTTCAGATCATAGACGGAGAACTGCTGACCGGAACGATTGATAAGAAATCAATTGGTGCGTTTAAAGGAAATATTCTTCAGCGGATCATCCGGCAGCACGGACAGAAGCGCGGAGCACAGTTCATTGACGACGTCACCAAACTCTCAATACGTGCAATCATGTTTGACGGGTTCTCATTTGGGATTGATGATGAAGATCTTTCAAAGACCTCACATAAACAGATCGATGAGGGACTTGACGAAGCAATGCGCGATGTCGAACGCCGGATTAAGATCTATGAGGAGGGGCAGCTTGAGCCAATGCCCGGCCGAACGCTTGAAGAGACCCTTGAGATGCAGATTATGCAGGTGCTGGGGAAAGCCCGTGATAAGACGGGTGATATTGCAGAGCGTGATCTTGGTCTCTCCAACAGTGCTGTCGTAATGGCAGTCAGTGGTGCCCGTGGTTCCATGCTGAACCTTACCCAGATGGCGGGGTGTATCGGTCAGCAGGCAGTGCGTGGTGAGCGTATTTCCCGTGGCTACGAAGACCGGACATTACCGCATTTCAAACGGGGAGACCGGGGTGCACCGGCTCACGGATTTGTGCGTAATAGTTACAAAAGCGGACTGACACCGACTGAGTTCTTCTTCCACGCGATTGGTGGTCGTGAAGGTCTTGTCGATACTGCGGTTCGTACCTCACAGAGTGGATACCTGCAGCGGAGAATGATCAATGCATTGCAGGATCTCAAGGTGGCATACGACCTGACGGTTCGCACAACCGGCGGGAGAATTATTCAGTTCCAGTATGGTGAAGACAATACCGATCCCTCAAAGGCATGTTTTGGAGATCCGGTCGATGTCCGGGGAATTCTTGAAAATGTACTGAAGGAGGAGGTCTGATGAATTCCAGCATGATTGACGTGATCGACGCCGCAGAGATCCCGGAAAAAACGAAGATTGATCTGAAAAATTTAATGGAAGGTCATGCGGTCTCTTCAGAGCAGTTTGAAGAGATTATGCGGCAGGTATACGATGAGTACGAAAAAACCCGCATTGAACCGTGTGAAGCAGTAGGGGTTATTGCAGCGCAGTCCATTGGTGAGCCGGGTACGCAGATGACGATGCGAACATTCCACTATGCGGGTGTCGCTGAAATTAACG
>CAZBYH010000113.1:0-6168 GCA_964496155.1 uncultured Methanoculleus sp. | reverse complement strand
CGGTGCGAAGGTGCTCTTTAAGATGGGTGCAGCTGCCGGGTTTATATCCGAATCTGATATGTATGAACACTACCAGTCCGAAACAGATCCCCGGGATGAAAACATCTGGACCTATCTTGGGTACTATCCGGATCCCTACAGTCAGGTCTACACCGGTCTCACTGATGCAAATGGGCAGGCTGAGCTGACCTTTATCGCACCGACAAATGCTGAACAGGCATACCGTCTTGGGATGGGCAGTGCGAGTGGGGTGTGTTATGATGTTCTTTGTGTCCACAATGATCAGTTTGTAGCCATCAGTGGAGGCAGTTACATGCCGGTTGCAGGCGAACTGCCGGACTTCGTGCCGATTGTGGATGCACCACATGTGGTGAAGATCAACCGTGATGACACGGTTCGTGTTGATGACCTTGGCCTCTATGTGAAAAATGTGGGGACTGTTGATTTCGTGTACAACGGAACAGATGTGAAAGTAGTGGCAGAGGTGGCCAGTTTCACAAAAGACACTTTGTTCAATTACGGCATTCTCAAAGGAGAGACTGCAGAGGTGCTCTATATCAACGTTGAGCAGTCTGCTCAGGACTATGGAATTGATCCCGAGACAACCAGCCTTCCGCAGGATAAATCGGTGAAAGTGACTGTCAATCCGGAACCACGGGCTGTAGATGAACTCCGCTATGACAACAATGTCATTAACCATAATCTGAGAGTCACTGCTCCGGATCTTGTGACAGAGATCATCGCGCCTTCAATAACGACTCAGTTCACCGCAATTCCAATCGGTGTGAAGGTCACGAATGCAGGGGAAGTCCCCAGTGTGGCAACGACTCTGACTTATACGATCACCGGTAAGGCGAATGAACCCGGTATCACGATAATAGCTCTTGAACCCGGTGAATCCACCATGATCTGGAGAAATGCTACCCTTACAACCGGTACGTATGATATTTCTGCCACGGTCAATCCGGGTCATGTGACTGACTATGAGACGTTATACAACAACAACATCGGTACAAAGACCATCGTCTCCTATGACAATCCGCCGGCATCAATTGTACTGCCCCCGGATGCGGTGTATGTCCCGGGTACCGGAACTACCCTTCCGATTGTCGTAAAGGGTGTCACGGATCTTGCCGGGTATCAGATGACGTTTAGGTATGATCCTTCCGTGATCAACGTCACCAATGTTATCTCCGGCGACATTGCTTTGAATGCAAAGAACCTGAACCATGCGAAGGAAGGGTATGTGACCTTTGCCGGTGGGCAGACAATTAGTAAAACCGGCACGGTGACCATTGCCACACTTGTGGTAGATGTTATCGGAAGCACGGGCGATGATACGACTCTTGCCCTGTCAGATGTAGAACTGTTCGACGGCGGAAATGGATTTAAAATTCCTGTTGTAGTCACAAACGGCAGTGCCACACTCATGCTCTACGGGGATGCGAACGCTGATGGCTCTGTGAATCAGGCAGATACCCTGCAAGTGCTCAGATGGGTAGTTGGTATTGATACTGATAAGCCAACATCAGGCACACGCCTCTTACAGACCGATGTCACAAAGAACAGTGTTGTGGATGTTGGTGATGCAATGTTTATAGCCCAGAAAAATGTGAAATTGAGGGATGATTACTTTAATATCCTTTAATTTTTGGAGTGGTTTAAATGAAAAACATGAAATTATGGATTACTGCCCTCCTCTGCTTTGCCCTGCTGTGTAGTGCCGTTTCAGCGGCAACGCTCTTTATTGATCCTTCAACAAAAGAGCTGGATAAAGGAGAAAGCGCACAACTTGCAGTGGTGGTAGATGATGTGGTACGACTGGGAAGCTATGATATCGATATTACCTGGGATCCGGTGCTGGTATCTTTATCAGATGTAACGGCAGGCCCGTCATTCCTCACGATGAATAAGAATGTTCTGAAGGGCCGTGCGCATATTGCAGGTCTGAATTCAACTCTTGAAGGAATTTCAGGGAGTGGAATTGAATTATGTTATCTTTCCTTCACCGGACTCGGCGACAGTGGTGAAATCTCACCGGTTGCGATAACGGTAAACAACTATGGGTTTTTAAACTCAACGTCCGGAGAGGATATCCCGGTTGATGGGATCACAAATGGCAGTATCACGACCATCGTCTCCAGTGTCGTTGATGCACGTATTGGTATTTCCAACAGGCAGGTCCCTGTCGGTAAAGAAACACTGATACGGGCCAGTGTTGCAAATCAGCGCAATGTTGAGACATCTCCGTTGAATGTCAACGTTACCATCACAAATTCAGATGGTGCCATTGTCCAAAATGAGACCTATTCTGGTGTTGTTATCCCTTGGGGAGATACCTATTCAGAGGAGATCACATGGAAGCCGACAGCAGGTGGAACATATCAGGTAAAAATCTCTGTAACCTCAGAAAAGGCGGTCCGGGGCAGAACAACCGATGAAAAAACCATCACGGCGATCGCCTATGAACTCAGCTACCAGGGACAGGTATATAGTCAGAGTCGTGTGCAGGAAGGCAACTATTACTCCCCATATGTCCGGGTGAGCACGAATAAGGCAGGTCCGGTTAACGTAACTATTGATGCACCGAATTCATTCCAAATCTGGGGTGGCAGTGAGCAGACGGCATATCTCTACAACAGCCAGTACAATTATGTCTATTTCTATCTGAAACCAACGAAACCGGGCGTTTTCAGCGGGAATGACTTTAATTTCACCATTTCCGCAAACGGTATCAGTCATTCCATCCCCGGAAAAGACGTAACTGTCTACGTCCCTTCAATTCAGGTAAAATCCATCGATTCGTCAAGAGTTTCGAGTGTAATCCCTCAGGCAACGATGGAGTTTAACACCATCCATACGAATAACACCGAACGCAATGTCACAAAGATTGTGGCACAGTCTGGTGCACAGGGTCGAACTCTTTCCGGGCTTGGTTATCTGGTTGGGTATCCGTATGGGTGTGTCGAGCAGACCACGTCCAAGATGCTTGCATCGATGAACGTGAAGAATTATTACCTTGGACGCGATGACAAACCGACAGACTTTGTCTCCATCCGTGAGCGTGCAAACGAATCCGTGAGTCGCGGAATCGACATTCTTGTGAATGGTGGTACACGCGGGCAGCATGCAGACGGCGGCTGGAGTCTCTGGGGCTATGGGGACTCAGAATCCTCGTCGAGTTCCTATGCAAGCTACACGTTTGCAAAGATCAACAGAACCGATGAAGACCTAAATCGCCTGCTTACCGACAAGATTTCCAGCGGTGATACGGTTGCACCAGGAACAGTAAACTTTGAAAAGCTGATTGAGTGGTTCCATGACAATCCGGACGATTCGTCATCCGGCACATGGACCTGGAGTGCACCGGTCTGCCATTCCTGGACAAAGGAGTCCAACACCGCGTTTGTCATGCTCATTCATGACATGATCAACCAGACCACAGATGTGCAACAACCATATTATGGCTATATGGAAGAAAACATGCAGAATGCGACCCGGTATGTTATTGGTAATCAAAAGACTGATGGTTCGTTTTCGTCTGGCGATGACAAGGCGATGGCAACCGCGCTTGGCCTATGGGGTCTGGAATCCTTCGCTATCCCGTCTGATACAGTGAATGAAGCTAAAATAATCGAAGCCAAGGATAAGGCAGCAGCGTATCTCATAGACCATCAGAACGACGATGGTTCATGGTCTGCAGGATCTGTCTATGGATGGTACAACACAGGCCGTGTCACTGAGAGCACCGCATATGCCATTCTTGCCCTGAATGCAACAGGTGTTCCGAATGACAACGTAACTATCAGCAATGGTGTAGAATGGCTCGTTGATACGTATGAGAACAGTGGAAGCTGGGGGTACACCTGGGCCAGTCAGGCAGCGGTTGATGCACTGATTGTGTGTCAGGGAACGGAAATCTCTACCGGAACTGTTGAAGTATCCATTGATGGGGAACTGGTTCACACGTTCACCATGAATGCTGCCAATCCACGTGATGAGTACATACTCACTCCTGCCCAGATGGCAGCGATGATGGCCGGCGGCACTGAGATCCGGGATATCTTCAGTGACGGCAACAGCATTGTGAAATCACACGAAGTGGAAAGCCGGATAACTGCAGGAGATGGCCCTATTGTTCTCTCTGTTGAGAACAGCCAGTGGTCACCTCTCAATGAAATTGACAGCACTATCAGGAATGATCGTCTTATCCATCAGGTGGGTGATGACAACAGTTTCGAACTCTCCCCGATCAGCACAGATATTGGCATCCTTTCGGAAGGTGAATTCGATGTCGGAGGATTCTCTCTTTCGATTAATTCAAATCCCGACCCAATGGTTGTTGATACAGCAGCAGACATGAGTATTCGCGTAACTTCTGATGCAAACCTGTTCTCACCAATGATTGAAGTGCCGATTGCAGACTTCTCATTTGACAACACATCGACTATTACCGACGGTAACGGTGATGCGGTATCCTATGAAGTGCTCAACAGCACAGCAAACGAGAATCAGGATTCTGTCTTTATTCAGCCTCTAAGCTGGGTGCAGGACGCGCCATACACCTACACATTCGGAATTGTTCCGGAAAACTACGGAACGCTCAACATGTCACTGAGAATCATTCCGTTGTATGACGACACTAATGTCACATATACCAGCCAGAATTTCGATGTGACCGGAACGGGCAATGTGACCATCCACGTACAGGATGAGAATTATGTGCCGGTTACCGCAGATGTGATCACTGTTGACGGTATCACAGTCACTGATAAGTCAACGTGGGAATTCAGCGATATCTTAGAGGGTAGCTATCAGTTCAATGTCACCAAAGTTGGATACCCCAATGTGCACGGCACGGTTGTGGTCAATTATGGTGACACAACGATGTACAATGTCACCCTGCCCACGACAATGACCGAACCCGTGCTGATTCTTTCAGAGGGCGGTTCCGGAAGTATTGCCGGTGTTGCGCAGATTCCGGGTGAACTTAATGCCAATGTGGTTGAGTCCACAACGTACAACGTCTCTGTTATGGGAGACGGCGGTGAACTTGGCGTTGCACTTCAGTTCCCCCAGCGGTATCTCTTCACTAACCCGGTTGTGAAGCTCAATGGTGTTGCGCTTGGTGCGGATGAGTATGAGCTGACTCGGGGCACGTTTAATTACGGGCCGGGCGGAACGTACACCACCACCAATGCAACTCTTGTTGTGTATAACGCACCTTCAGGAACCAATTATATTGGAATGGAGTTTGCCGGCAATGCATGGGGAGATGCAGACGGACAGAAGTTTGTCTTGAATTATATTACAATGAATGACGCAATGTTCATTGCGCAGTTTGCTGTAGGAAGTCGTGCATCTCTGACTACGTATGATTATCCTGACGTCACTGGAGATGGGAAAATCAATATGAACGATGCAATGTTCGTAGCTCAGAAGTCTGTTGGACAAAGAGATGGGTCATACCAGAGGATCTAGTGAAAAAATGAAACTCTCACATTTTTTCTTATTTTCAGTAGCTATTCTCTGTTTATGTGTTTTTCAGCCGGTTGCTGCAACAGAGGTTGTTCTTAAGGATGGCGTTCTGGTTGCACAGGGGGTGGATGACGAATATGGGGTTGGCGCGTTCAACATTATTCTGGTGCATGGTTCTGATGTCTCTTTTCAGTTGGATGAATGGGTCGTTCCGTATATGGGAGCGATAAATTCTGACTGGGATGAAGGAACGAAAATTGCCGGTTTTACTGCATCAATTGACCCACCAAACGGAGATGTGCCGTTGTGCATACTCAATGTTACCGGGAACGGTTCTGTCGATATCTATGTGAATGAATTCTATAATTCAAATGGATTTCCGATTGCGACAGTAAATCCCACATATGGTGAAGGAGATTCCGGTTCATCACCGGAGCCTGCTTCTCCGGGACCGGTGACGGGAGGCACAACAGAGATTATTGATGTAAACCCGACACCGCAGGATACCCGGGAAGAATCAGCCACCCCTGCATCGACAGAAGAAGATAGAACAATAGACAATGGAGATGAGAATCCAGCCGCGACGCATGCCACACAAACTGTTGGAACATCTGCTCCGACGGTCTCTTCAGATGTTGAAAAACCCCAGGTTACAACAGTGAATCCAACGAAAGCTTCAGTAAGTCCTGT
>CAZBYH010000112.1:4109-6275 GCA_964496155.1 uncultured Methanoculleus sp. | reverse complement strand
TTCACCGTACCATCTGACTGGACGATGTTCACGAGCTCTTCGTACCCGACCGGCTCGGTCTTCTCTACGAAGACCAGCGGGCCTGCAATCTTGTTGATCGTTCGGTATTCTTTCATCTCTGGTACGCCTCCTTGAGTTCGCCGATCTCCGTTTCCATTGCCTTTTTGATGCGGCCAATCTCATCCTTGTAGTCCTTTATGAACTTCACCTGTGGGAGGTCGTTCTTGGATACGACCGTGACAATCTTACCCGGCGGCACGCCCATTCTCTGGGCGCTGCTTGCAAGGTCTGCGTAGATCTTGATTGACTTCATGATGTCAAACTGCTTCTCTGTCGAACAGTAGGTGTCGACAGGGTCGAACGCATTCTGCTGCAGGAAGATTTCACGAAGCATACGTGCAACTTCAATCGTGATCTGTTCTTCATCAGGCAGTGCGTCAGATCCGACCAGCTGCACAATCTCCTGAAGTTCTGATTCCTTTTGGAGGACTTCCATCGCCCAGACACGCAGACCATTCCACTCAGGTGAAACATTCTCATCATACCATCCGGACAGGGTGTCCAGATAGAGTGAGTATGAATTCAGCCAGTTGATCGCAGGGAAGTGACGGCGCTGGGACAGCTTTGCGTCCAGTGCCCAGAAACACTTCACAATACGCAGGGTATTCTGTGTGACCGGTTCAGAGAAGTCACCACCGGGCGGTGAAACCGCACCAATAATCGTAACAGAACCTGACTCATGGTTCAGAGTCTCGACACGGCCGGCACGCTCATAGAACTCAGAGAGACGGGCGGCAAGGTATGCCGGATATCCCTCTTCACCAGGCATCTCTTCAAGACGTGAGGAGATCTCACGCATTGCTTCTGCCCAGCGGGAGGTCGAGTCTGCCATTAATGAGACATCAAAGCCCATGTCACGGAAGTACTCTGCAATGGTAACCCCGGTGTAAACACTGGCCTCACGGGCAGCGACCGGCATGTTTGAGGTGTTTGCAATAAGCACAGTCCGCTCCATCAGGGGCTTTCCGGACTTCGGATCCTCAAGTTCAGGGAACTCGGTCAGAACTTCCGTCATCTCATTGCCACGTTCACCACAGCCGATGTAGACCACAATCTGTGCGTCTGACCACTTTGCAAGTGCCTGCTGGGTAACCGTCTTCCCTGATCCGAACGGGCCGGGAATTGCAGCGGTACCACCCTTTGCAATAGGGAAGAGACCATCGAGGATACGCTGACCGGTGATGAGCGGAATGTCCGGGTTCTTCTTTTCTGTCACCGGACGCGGGACACGCACCGGCCAGACCTGCATCATCTTAATCGCTTCACCATTGTCGAGGGTACAGACCACATCATCAATAGTGTGTTCACCGGATTTGATCTCTGTTATCACGCCGCCCTTGAAATTCGGGGGCACCATGATCTTCGTGAGAATATTCGTCTCCTGTACTTCACCTATGATCATACCCGGGTAAGCCGTGTCGCCCTTCTTGACAGTCGGGACAAAATCCCAGAGCGTCTCATGCGAGAGACCGGGTGCCGTAACACCACGCTCAATAAAGTTGCCCATCTTTTCAACAAGGACCTCCAGCGGCCGCTGGATACCATCATAAATACTTGTCAGGAGACCTGGCCCTAGTTCAACAGAAAGAGAAAGACCAGTGTTAACAACGGGTTCACCTGGTCTGATACCAGAGGTGTTCTCGTAGACCTGGATAATAGTTTTATCTCCCTCAATTCTGATGACCTCGCCCATAAGCGCCTCATCTCCCACCTGCACCACATCATACATGTGTGCATTCATACCGACTGCGGTAACAACCGGCCCGGAGATGCGCTTAAGTGTTCCTTTTGAATTTCCTTTCACTTCCACAAATCAACACCCACTGCTCTCTTAATTTTATCACGCATTGATAACCCGCCAACCTCTCCGCCGATTGAAACGACGGTCGGTCGTACCGAATCGCCAAGTTCTGTTTGAAGGCGCTCGGACAGACGACCCATATCGCTGCCCCGGATGACCAGTATTGCCACTGTCTCATCCGCCATCAGCCTGGTTACGGCATCAGTGAGTGAAGCGTCATCTTCGGCGGCCACGGTCTTCTCGACACCCGCAAGCCTGAACCCAAGAATGAAATCGCTGTTTCCGACTACTGCTATCTCCATTGC
>CAZBYH010000112.1:0-4009 GCA_964496155.1 uncultured Methanoculleus sp. | reverse complement strand
TCGGGCAGGCTCATATTGAGCATCCGCATGTATTCTTCGTGCCGGATGAGTTTCGTCTTGCGCACACGCATACGGGTGCTCGAGTAGATGTAGGGAGCAGGGCCAGTTATGTTAACTGAACTCATGTATATTTCCCTCCATACCTACCCAAACAGGATATCTGATGCATCCTTTAATCCAGATTCCCATACCTCAGAGATGAATGTGGAATAGCTGTAATCAAGTTGCAGCGTTCCATCGGCATTCTCTGCGATAATACCGCCAGAGATATTTTTTGTTCCCGCCAGTGAAAATCCGGACAGAGTCTTCAGGCTAGATAGCGCGTCCTCGACCGCACGAACATCACGCTCGTTGCAGTAGTAGACGCCCTCGCCAAGCTCCTTTGCCGCTGTCTTGCAGAGTTCGCGGATGGCCTTCCGGTGGAATTCGTCCGGGAGTGCTGCAATATCTGCAACAACCCGGGCGTAAACCTCGTCGAGGACATCCTTCTGGGCATTGAGTGTCTCGCGTTTAACGGACAGATTAGCGGCGGCAACGGCCTGCGTCGATATATAGCCGGCCTGATGGTTTGCCTCCTCCTCTACTGCCATTTTTATTGCGATGACCTTCTCCCGTGCCTCTGCAAGGATTGCGTCAACTTCTGCCTTGGCTTCGCTCTTTATTACCTCAGACTCTCTGATGCCCTTGTCTTTGATTTCACGGACTACAGCATCCAAAGCCATATTGTCAGTCCTCAGAATAAGAGCAGGAGTGCGACAACAAGGCCAAAGATGACGATTGTCTCAGGAATAACTGTGAAGAGCAATGCGAGACCGAACATATCTTTGTTCTCCGCGGTTGCGCCGACTGCGGCGCTGCCAATACCAAACTGTGCAAGACCGGTAGCGATACCGGTAAGGCCTACTGCAAGACCTGCACCAATTGCTTTAAGTCCAACTGCCGATGCCTGTGCAACCTCAAGGGTCATAATTTCAACTGCCATAATTTAATCCTCCGTAAATTTGCGTAATTTTCCAAATGGTTCGTATTTTTTGCCTCCACCCTGGTAGAACTTGGTGAAGAATTCGACATAGTGTAAACGGACTGAATGTAAACCGCCACCCAGAAGACCAAGAGCGGTGTTCAGCGTGTGGCCAATCAGAAACACCACTATGCCAGCTAAGATAATAACAATTCCAATAATACTCAGATTTGCAAGCTGCGGGTCGATGATAAGCTCGATTGCGATGTAATTTGTGACCATTGCAATCGCAACAGACGACAGGCCCACTGCGGCAAGACGTGCATAGGAGAGCACGTGACTAAGAACAGTCGGAAGTTCCATCAGTTCAAGCGGGGACTCCCGACCGATCAGGATAATGCCCACAAGGACAAGAATCGCACCGGCAATGCCAAATCCGTTGATTCCTGCAAAGACTGCCGGATATCCTGCGAGGACCGGCATAAGAGGCATCTCAAAGAGAGACCACAGCATCAGAAGCATACCCCACATAACAAGAATCCAGCCAAACTGGCCGAAGAAAACTTTACTCCGGTGTTTGCCAGGGGGTATCATCTTTGTTGCATTGTACATGTGGATCATTCTGCCGAGCGTGATGTGAAGTACACCAATCCAGACACTCAGTATGAGCATCAGCACGACATCCGGGCCGGCCCCGCTTGCATGACTGCCGATAAGTAAGTGACGATTAATTCCAATAGGACTCCACGGAAGAGCGAAACCAAGGGCCTCACTGAATATCAGACCAAAGATAATCGCCGAAATACTTGCGTTTCTTAACACAAGAAGAAGCTTTTGTCCTGCACCCTCTTTCAGGAATTTCCGTAGATAAAACCCAAGGGCGAGGAGAATAAGACCGTATCCGACATCACCAAGGATGAAACCAAAGAATATCGGGAAGACGATAGATATCATAATCGTCGGGTCCAATTCTTTGTACTGCGGACGCGAATAGATATCCATCAACATTTCGGTCGGCTTCGAGAAATCGGGATTATCATACTCGACCGGGACTGCTTCTTCAACAGGGTCAAACTCGACCTCTGAAATAAAGATCTTGCCGCCGGTTACCATTTGCAGATCTGCCATGAGTTGTGCTACCGTGTCGGTAGGAACCCACCCTTCTGCTACAAACGTCTCTTCTGTGGTGGCGAACCGAAGTGGTGCTTGTGCACGCTCCACTTCTGCCGTGAGAAGTTCATCGCACGCCACCAGAAACGCTGCGTTTTTCTTTTTCTGGGCTAAAATAAGCCCTGAAACCCCCTCAAGTTCCTGTTTGAGGCGGGTGATCTCATGAGTATACCATACCGTTCGTTCCCCTGCGGTTCCATTCTCGTCCGGAATCGGAATAGACTGGAACCCTGCTTCGAAGAGTTCACGTTCAGCCTCTCCGGCATCTCCATGGGAAACAACGGCAATCAGAAGATTGCTCTTTTCATATCCACTGATGAACGTCTCATTCGGAACGCCGAGACTGACAGGGTTAGAAACAAGCCCTGCAAATACTACAAAATTCTCAAAACCTTTCAAATCAGTAAGATTTACCGGAAATACGGTAAAAGGTTTGAGTTCTGCAATCCGTGTCTCGTAGTCACGAATGGTGTTTTCAAGCACGACCCTTTCGCCAGAAGATGTTACCGCTTCTTTTTCTATGGCAAGCAGCTCTTTCTCAATGCGCTGCTTGACCGCGGATGTCGGCATCTTCTTTTCTTCAGTATCCATGGACGTTCCAGATACACCATAGGTGTTCTCAATCGACCGGATACGGACGAGATCTGACGATGATTCACTCGCTCCAGGGAGAGGCATGCCTATTTTGCATCCCTCAAGACCCTTTGGATCTGATTCCACAAAATCTTCTATATGAAAGAGATTGTGACGATACAACTCACGTACTACGGCTTCAAGCTGGTCTTTCGACGCTGCAACAAGCAGCTTGCTCATTGTCTGTGGTTCAAACATTGAGCCTCACCTTGAAATGGTTCACAAGCAGGTCAACCGCTTTTTCAAGGTTTTTTCTCGAATCTGCCCGCACCGACGCAGCTTTTGTTTCACCATCTGCGATGATGGAAGCGCTATGCTTCCTAGCCTCGGTGTGCGCGTCAGAAATCCGCTTGGCTTTGTACTCTTCAGCACCTTCAGTTTCTCTGGCAATCAGATTTTCGGCTTCGATACGCGCATCGAGCAACATTTTGGTTTTCTGCTCACGCGCAGCCAGAATCATGGATTTGCTTTCTTCTTCTGTCTTTTTGATGCTTTGTAAGACCTCAGTCTTCATCCATCCCTCCTCTCACGGCAATACAATAACTCATGAAAAGGAAGGGTATTAATGGTTGTTATTTTCAACGCAGAACGGAGCGGTGCGCATCATACCAAAAATCATTCCGAAAACATCTGTTTCCAAAACAAAAAGAGAATCCGGAAAATAGTATCCGGGGTATTTACCAGTACCCGATACCGGAAGAATAGGCCTTCACCGCCGGCCATATTGACGCAGAAGCGTCCATACCCTTCACGTATGATACCAGATATTCACCTTCGCCTTCACTGGCCGTTTTTCCTCGTTTAACAGAACAATCGTGAGGTCATCGTTGCCTATCTGAGTGTACGTCCCGGACGTCACATCATCATACCGGGCAACGGGATAATAATTCCCGGTGTTCCTCATTCTCGTGTTTTCGAAGTTCACCAGCTCATCAGGCGTCAAAAAGAATAAAGTCAGGAGACCGTCTGACTTCACTTCAACCCGGAGATTCTGGAAATACTTTCCATTTTTGTTGGGTTTAAATGACTCAAACCCCTCAATTCCTCCGATTGGAACACTGTCCTCCTCCTGCCAGACAAGCCAACCACCATTCAGACGGGTGTTATCAGTAACAAGCGTCGGTTCTGCGGTCACGATCACCAGCGAAATATCGTTCCCCCCCCCCGCATTCATACAACCGTAGCACAGACAACAGATACACAAGGGCAGCTGCCGTACAGATAGCAGCAATGTTCATATTCATC
>CAZBYH010000111.1:0-6281 GCA_964496155.1 uncultured Methanoculleus sp. | reverse complement strand
AATATTATTTACTTACCTTAATATTTAAGGCTATGTTGCGTTCATAAAGTACCTGCGCATTCCTGAGAGGAAGCGACACCAGGTCATCTTTAATAAGACTATATATTCTGCCGTCAGTCCCCATAAATGGTTCGATATCATCAAACACATGAACAAGGTCATACCCCGAACCGTCCTCATCTAAAGATTCTGCTTCAACAGGAGTAATTTCGTTATCCAAAGGCAATTTTACCACAGTCTCCACAGAAACGGGTGAAGATGCAGCCGGAACAATTTTCGTTCTTTCAGCAAACGCACCGTCAATCAGGGAATGTCTGCATGCTGCAATTGCGGCATGGATATCATCATACATCTCCCGCTCTTCAGGAATCATCTTCCGGAGTTCCTGCGCATCAACATAATGCGTATCCATCTGATTTATGGCCATCTTCAGGATTTTTTTAAACCGTTCACGGGAGATGTCATTGAGCGTTACCGTAAGACTGTCGATCTCATTCATGAGGTCAGAGCCACGGTCAGTTAGAAAATTGTCGATCGACTGGGCCTCGGTGTAAAGTTCCCGTAACCGTACCTGCCCTTTTTTAAAAATATCCCGGGATATCGGCGTGAGTTTTCCGCTTTCACGTTCATCCAGAACTACTATCCGCAGATCTTCAAGTTCCATACATATCAGCCCACTACGTTCGACCGCTCAGAAATCCGGCGCCGTTATTTCTCCAATGCCCCTGCAGCAAAGATAAACTGCCATTGCATCCGGCACCCGGTTGATCCCTTTCTCAATAGTGTACACCTGACCCATCATAGGCATTGTGAGAGAGAACGGACATTCCACAGATACTATGTCACTGCCAAAATCCGCGACGACTGCATCAACCAGTGGATCAAAACTCTCGAAGTCTGCCATCGATACCAGTTCGGTGACACGAAAACCCGACCCGCCATGAAGAGAACCCGGCGCACGAATCAGCCGTTTGATGTCTGTGGTAACCGGTTCATCAGTCAGGGCTGCCTTTGAGAGGATCCGTTGTTTCAACGGTTCATACTCGTCCCCGATGATTGCACGAAGCGCATTGTTTTTCATCAACAATACCGGTGAAGAGAGATCATCAACCGACGCAATCACGGAGTCAATTTCTTCATACAACGGACGTGCAGACCCTTCACCCACACCCTTCAGGGAGGACAGATATTTCACCCCGTCTTTGACCCCCATATCACGTATACACACGAGCTCATCAGAAAGAGATTCCCGATATCGTGCAGGCCATCCGCCGCCCCCTCCCTCATGCCCGCTGAGCATAAACGCAGGGTCAATACCTATAGCACAGACATAATCCACCAGTTCGCGCCGCTCTGAGCTACCCCATCCCCGGATCTCAAGATCCCGGATATGGATATGATATCCACGTCCCCCCGAAAAGACCAGTGACATACTGCGCTTTGAAAAACCGAGTTCATCGATGAGCATATCAATCAGTTTCAGAGTCTCGTCTTTCACCCGGGAAAGCATGGTCTCGTACGGCACGCCCTGAACAATATGATCTGCATCCAGATCAAATATCAAATCTGCACCAGCCCAGATTTTGTCATTCATCGTGGGTGCTGATGGAAATTCATAGTACGCAGTTGAAAAAAACATATGGCGGGGCACCGTCACCCGAACATATGATGCCAACTCCTCCCGCGACTGAAACGCCATATGCCGCCGCATCGGTATCTTTGACGTTTCATCAAATGAGATAAAACCCCATTCACGCTGAAGAAGCGATGGCGGCACAAACACCGGAGCATGCGAGTAATAGCCTTCAAATTTCTGTCTGATATATTCACGAGTGGCAGGATTCATCCAAGCCTCTTGACCATATATGGACCTGATCGTTCATATCCGTGTCTGGCATAATACGGCCGAACCCCAATCCCGCTCATCACGGCAATCGAACGGTACCCATCTGATGCGGCCAACTCTTCTGCTGTTTTCAACAGGGATGCACCATACTGCCGATGCTGCCACTCCCCTGATTCGGTAGCATTCTTTTCCAGGGGAACAAGAGAGCCGTATACATGAAGTTCACGAATAAGTGCACACCCGGACAGTTCCGCACGCCAGGGATTACCCGGATAACGCAGACGGATAAATCCGATGAGTGAATCGGATGCCGTTGCCGATATAAAATGTTCCGTGCCCCCGCAGCATTCATACGTCATCGTCTCAATTACCGCCTCTCCACTGACCGGAGTGCGACCTGCCTCCCTACATCGGATACAGCGGCAGCGTTTGCCCATCTCGTGAAGCCGTTTCTGGGCAAGCTGCCGGAAGTTGCTGTGATGCGAACCTGAAACAATAAGCCGTGCCGGAATGTCCCGCTGAACACGCTGCAGACGGGTGTATTCCGGGATGCATGACTTCCCGAATGCAATGATGTCAATAAGGTCATCCTCGGGATACGTCGTATATCCTCCGGCCTCCCACAGTGCCTCAATCTCTGAGCCGGGAGTGACAAGTGTGGGATAAATCTTCAGAAAATCCGGCCGGTATGAAGGATGAGAAAAAAGTTCTTCAAACATCCAACGATCATCATCCATCGTTGCCGAAGGAAGGTTCGGCATGACATGAAAACCCACCTTCATACCGGCATCCCGCAACAGGGTATTTGCAGCAACACTCTCTGCTACCCCATGACCACGACGGTTATACCCAAGAATATCATCTTTCAGCTGCTGCACACCAAGTTCAACCTTCGTCACCCCAAAGGAGAGCATGCTATCAATATGTTCCTTTTTGCACCAGTCCGGACGTGTCTCAAATGTTGCTGCAATACAGCGTGCCCGGGCCGTCTCATTCCTGCGGCATAGCTCTTCATACGAAGAAGAGTCATCATGAGAAACAGCACCACCATACTCATTCATGGCACGAATGCATTCGCTCATAAACGATGCCTGATACGCTGGATCGCGGGCGGTCATGGTACCGCCCATCACAATCAGCTCTACTTTGTCAATATGGTGACCAAGCTGTTCAAACTGAAGGATCCTCTGTCTGACCTGCACATACGGATCAAATGCATACTGACACCCCCGGAGTGCCGCAGGTTCCTGACCGGTATAGCTCTGAGGTGAACCAAACGGATGATTCGGGCCACCCGGACAGGGCAGACAGATGCCGTGAGGGCATGGGTGAGGGGATGTCATCACCGCAACCGGTGCCACACCGGAGAGCGTCCGGGTGGGTTTTACCTGAAGAATCAAGCGCATGGACTCAAATTCGTCAACAGTCGCAGCTGCAAGGATAACTGAATTTTTAGGGATTTCAGAGAGAGCGTATTTCTTTGCAACCTGAATTTTTATCTTCTGAACATCTGATGACGTAATTCCAGGAAAAGAGAGCCGGGAAATGATTTCCCGGAAAATATCATGGTCATGCATACCGTTTAATGACCGGCAACAATCTCATCAGGGACGGCAAACTCCTGATAGTCAAGTGAAGAGAGGCCTTTGGACTTCAGATACCCAACCAGTTCGTCACCCAGCATAAGAATTGCTTCCTTATGACAGGATTTGTTTTTATGAATATGCACAGGAGAAATGCAGAAACCATCATATCCGGTTGTGCAAACCTCGTCGCCATGTGTTGATTCGTAATACTTTTTCACATGGACAAAGAGCATGTGAAGATGTAGGAGTTCCTCTTTTTGCACCAAATCACCAATCCTTAGCAGTACTACTAATTGGGAGAACATATAGTTAATTGGTGATCTTTATATCACAGATTTCACGCGCAATCGGAGCACTCACCGGACTTGCTCTGGGAGATGCATTCGGCGCCCCGTTTGAGGGTGGCCCCGCCCCGAAACATATCATCCGTGAACCGGGTTATTTTGGTGTTAATCCCGTAATTTCTGTCCAGTTTACGGATGACACAAAGCAAAGCCTTGCAATATCAAAATCACTCTTAAAATGTGGATATTTTAACGAAATTGATGTATTAAGAGCTTTAATTGAGGAATATGATCGAGATCCACGTTTTTACGGCCCCACATCCGGAGAGATTTTTTCACGGATAAAAAGGGGATGCGCTCCACAGGAAGCTGCAAAAAGCCTCTATATTGAAGAAGGACGCGGGAGAACGAACGGGAGTGTTATGCGGGGAGCCCCGATTGGGATATTTTATCCCCCGGAAGAAGTCCGATCCATCAGTCTTGCCGCATCCCGAATCACGCATTTTCATCCGGTTGCCTGCGAATCATCAGCCATATTTAATACGGTTATTTCCCATTTAGTGCGAGGAAAAGATCTTATGTATGCAATCAACAGGGCCATGGAAACCTGTGAGAACGCAGAGGTTCGCAATCGCATTATTACCCCTGAAAAATATCCGCTGAACCCATCCATGGACGCACTTGATACTCTTCATGCATCCCTCTCCATCGCACTCTGCACGGATTCGTTTGTGGACGCAGTCAGAGAAGCAGTCATGCTGGGAGGTGACACCGACACGATAGCAGCCCTTTGCGGCGCCCTGAAAGGGGCAGAACACGGCAGAGAGTCATTGCCCGGGGAATGGATTCTGAAGACGGAAGGGATCGGAGAGGTAATGGCTGTTGCACGATCCCTGTGGGTAATGAGAAAAAAGTGATCAGAACGGATTCAGAACGGACTCAGAAGCACCCGCTTCATCCGTTTTCCCAGTTCGCAGGAGATAAATCCTACATTCTCGATCTCAGCAATGCGGTAACCGACACCAGGAGCAATACCCTCAGGATTACAGAGTTCAAAATTGACACAGTCACCCTGCGTGCATCCTGCCTCGTGCGTAATGGTTGAATTAAGAATGGCACGTTCTGCAGATACTGCAGCAGGAATGGTAGCTTCCACCACCTCCACCGTGTATGCCCCATCCATATGGACATGACAGGAATGCAGCGTGGTTGTCCGGACTCCGACGATCCGGTACCGCCTGTTGGGCAGAAGATTATGACAGACCTTCCTGACTCTGCATCCTTCACATTCATGGACCTCCCCCCGGTACACAAATTCAGCGCCCTCACGCGCGAGCGCCTTTCCAATCAGCGTAATTTTTATGCGTTCATCTTTTTCAGTCATTTTTATTCCCCATATAACATCGCAATCAACTGACAGGCGACCTCATCGGTGATACCCATATCGAGAATGGTAAACCGTTCCGGGCGGATGTCATGAGCAAGAACCAGTGCCTGTGCCGCTGTACGGTCACTAATCCCGATCTCCTTTGGCGTTGTTGGGGCCCCAATCGCTTTGAGCGATGAGCGAATTCCCCTCCAGTCACCACCATGCAGGTACATCGTGATGATAGAACCAATACCACACTGTTCACCATGCAGTCCTTTTCCCGGAGCAAGCTGATCAAGGGCATGACTGAACTTGTGTTCTCCCCCTGACGCAGGGCGTGACGAACCTGCAATACTCATTGCCACACCGGATGAGAGCAGTGCTTTGACAACGGTCCATGCGCTTTCTTCAGAGTGAGGTTTTATGTATTCCGCATTTTTACTGATGATCTCAGCAGTCATACGGGAAAGTGCTATCGCATATTCAGATATGGGTTCGCCACGGAGACGGTGTGAAAGTTCCCAGTCCAGAATGGCGGTGTAATTGGATATCACATCTGCACATCCGGCTGCGAGCAGACGGTGGGGGGCTGCAGCGATAATACCGGTATCAGCAATCAGCGCAAAGGGGGGATTTGCCTCAAGTGAAACACTCCCTCCCTCTACGGGAACAGACGCACGCGATGAGGCGATACCGTCATGGGATGCGGCAGTCGGAATGCTGATAAACGGACGGGAACAGTTGTATGACACAATTTTTGCCGTGTCAATTACCCTGCCGCCGCCCACACCAATAAAGACGTCAACACCCTTTCCGGCCTCTTCGGCCTCAGCGATGATCTCTGGTGTTATGGTATCGACAATAAAATAATCAGCATCGCCCACCTCCCCCGCCAGTGACAGGGCCCGTCTGCCTGCAATGTCCATCGTCCCCTTCCCACTGAAAACGAGAATAGAACCAGAAACATGAAGGTCTTCACAGACCTTCGGTAGCTGCGCAAGGGTGTCATGCCCGATAACGACATTCCGCGGCAACTGCATCCATTTAGATTTATCCAAAACAGGTGTTTTGAGTAATTTTATACCGTCAGGACTCATGTACTATTATTAAATGATCTGGGATTTTATATACAAATACTACGTTGGCCCGATATTGAATGGTGAACCCTATACCATTGTTGATACCCTCACCTATGC
>CAZBYH010000110.1:2311-6302 GCA_964496155.1 uncultured Methanoculleus sp. | reverse complement strand
GGTGAAGGAAATATGGTACGTATTGCAAGCACACAACCGCGCAAACAGCGCAAATATCGCTACAATGCACCCCTTCATGTGAGGGGTCGTTTCCTGAATGCTCCGCTTTCAAAAGAACTCCGGACAGAGTACAGCCGCCGCAACGTGCGTGTTGTCACCGGTGACACTGTCCGTGTCATCCGTGGAGACTTTGCCGGTGATGAAGGCATTGTTGATCGGGTTAATCTCGAGAAGTCACTGATTATTGTCCACGGTGTTACATCAACCCGTGCAGACGGAACCGAGGTTCCGCGCCCGGTGAATGCATCCAATGTATGCATCGTGAAACTGAATCTGAAAGACAAACGTCGTGAAGAGAAGCTGGAGGCGAAGAAGTAATGTCGAACCACTTAAAGAGGCTCAACAGTCCGGGTTCATGGCGTATTGCCAAGAAGACGAACACATTTGTGACGAAGACCGGACCTGGTCCCCACAATGCAAGCGCAATGCCAATGGCACTGTGGCTGCGTGACCACATGGGTATGGCACTCACCATGAGTGAAGTAAAGCGTATCCTCAAGAGCCGTGCAGTGTTTGTGAACGGCGCTGTCTGCACTGACCCAAAGCTGGGTATCGGTGTGTTTGACGTCATCGCTCTCCCGTCTGTGGACAAGTACTTCCGGATTCTCCGTGCAAAACGCGGCGATATAGTCTCCGTTCCCATCACAGCAGTTGCAGCACAAAGCCGCCTCTGCAAGGTATTGGACAAGACAATCGTGAAGGGCGGAAAGATTCAGCTGAATCTCCGTTTCGGTGCAAATATCCTTGTAGATACGCAGGAATACAAGCCGAGAGACTCTGTTGTCGTTTCCTTAAATCCGGAGAACAAATTTGCAGTCATTGATCACTTTGGCTTCAAAGAAGGCAACACTGCCATGATCATTGGTGGACGCCACTCCGGAAAAGTCGCCAAAATCACCCGGATTGATATTCTTCCCGGAAGCATCCCCAACCGTGTCGTTCTTGCAGAGAACGAGACAGGTGTTGCATTCGAGACGATTGAAGACTACGTCTTTATGATCGGACGCGAAGAGTCAGCCATATGCGAATGGGGGATTGACCTGTGAACGCAATGCAGGGACTCCATGTCGATAAGGTAGTCGTACACATGGGTGTTGGCGAAGCCGGTGACAAACTTGTCAAAGGAGAAGCCATTGTCTCAGCGATTACCGGACAGACTCCGATTCGTTCCTATGCCAAGATAACTCAGCCTGCATTCGGTGTCCGTAAGGGACAGCCCCTGGGATGCCGCGTCACACTCCGTGGCGCCCGTGCAGAAGAATTCGTCCGTACTGCCCTTGAAATTGTAGAAAATACCCTTTCAGCCTCTCAGTTCGATACAAACGGCAACTTTTCATTCGGTATTGAGGAACACACTGACTTTCCTGGCCAGAGCTACGATCCCATGATCGGTATCTATGGAATGGATGTCAACGTTGTTCTTGAGCGCAAAGGCATTCGCATTGTGCGCAGATCAATTCAGAAGAAAAAGCTTCCGACAAAACAGCGTGTCACCAAAGCAGACGCTGTGGCGTACATGAATGAAGCATTCAATGTAGAGGTGATCTAATGGCAGAAGATAAGAAAACCGGTGCATCTCCGAAGAAATTCGGTCGTGGTGCAAATGAGTGTCAAATGTGCGGAAGAAAGCAGGGACTTGTCCGCCGGCACAATATTATGCTCTGCCGTCAGTGCTTCCGGGACAATGCCGCAAAAATCGGCTTTAAGAAGATGAACTAGGAGGCGAGAGAGTTATGACACGATTAAATCCAATCGCAGATGCGATGAGCACTATCAAGAACGCCTCCGATGTCGGCAAGACGAGTTGTATCGTTGAACCGGCAAGCAGGCTTCTTGGGTCAATGCTTGGCATCATGAAAGAGAAGGGATACATTGCAGAATTCGAACTCATTGAAGATGGCCGTGGCGGTCAGTTCAATGTGAAACTGAACGGAAACATCAACAAATGTGGTGTCATTTCACCCCGATACTCCGTGAAGTTAGCAGAGCTTGAAGAATGGGAGACACGGTACCTTCCGGCCAAGAATTTTGGTGTTCTGCTCATGTCCACGTCAAAAGGCGTGTTTTCACATGAACAGGCCAGAACAGCAGGCGTCGGCGGGGAACTGCTCGGGTATGTATACTGAGGTGTGGTAAATGCAGAGTGAACGTACAGTAGAGATTCCCGCGGGTGTCACTGCAACAATTGATGGCAAAACTATCATTGTTGAGGGGCCCAAAGGAAAACTCACACGCAATATGCGCTACCCGGGCATCGACATCTCCTGCGATGGAACGGTTTTTACCGTTTCAACTGCATCTGAACGCAAGAGAATTATCGCAATGATCGGAACCTATGCAGCCCATGTCCGTAATATGTGTGGCGGGGTTACCGAAGGGTATGAATATAAGATGAAAGTGGTTTACAGCCACTTCCCGATCCAGCTCAAGAAGACCGATAAAGCTCTTGAGATTATCAATTTCCTCGGCGAGAAACAGCCTAGGATTGCACGGATTTCAGAGGGAGTAATCGTTTCAACCGGAAACGATGAAGTCATTCTTACCGGTATTGATAAAGAACTCGTAGGCACCACAGCAGCCCGTATTGAGCGGGCTACGCATGTGCGCAACCGTGATCCCCGTGTGTTCCAGGATGGAATATACATCACTGAGAAGGCGTGATTAGGATGGCTGACGAAAAGAAGAGACTTATTCGTGCCCGCAACGGAAAGCGGGTAACCTTTAAACGCCAGTGCCTTTCCCAGAAGAAGAAGCTGGATGATGTATGGAGACGCCCCCGTGGTCTTCAGAGTAAACTGCGCAAACAGATCCGTGCAAAGGGTCGTCTCCCACAGCCAGGGTATGGAAGCCCTGCTGCTGTTCGTGGCCTCCACCCCAGCGGTTTCGAGGAAGTTCTCGTGTTCGCACCTGCAGATCTCGATGGGCTCAACCCTGAGGTACATGCAATTCGTGTGGGAGGCACTGTTGGCAACAAGAAGCGCGAAGTCATTCAGAACAAGGCACTTGAGCTTGGTCTTAAGGTAATTAATCTGAAGGATGCGTCCAGAAAGGTTGCAGCAGAACCTGAGACGGTGGAACAAGACACTGAAGAAGAGGTTGATGCAGATGAGTGACCTGAAAAATCAGCGCCGTATTGCAGCAGCTGTTCTCAAGTGCGGTGTCCATCGTGTCTGGCTGGACAGCGAACGTGAGGGTGATATCGAAAACGCGATATCCCGTGAGGATATCCGTGGCCTTATTGACGACGGCGCTATCCGTGCAAAACCGGTAAAGGGCATCAGCCGTGGCCGTGCACGTCTCCTCACTGCAAAGCGTTCCTATGGCCATTGTAGAGGTCATGGACGCAGGAAGGGAGCTGCCGGTGCACGAACTCCGTCCAAACGTGCATGGATCAAAAAGATTCGTGCAATCCGGCGAGAACTCCGGGTTCTGCGTGACGATGGTAGCATTGACGTTACTCTCTATCGCAGGGTATACCGGAAGGCAGCAGGCGGTCAGTTCCGCAGCGTGGCACATATGAAAGCACAGCTTGAGCAGATTCAGGAGAGGATGAACTAATGGCATCAGGACCACGGTACTTTGTTCCGTTTCGCAGGAGACACGAGGGCAAGACCGATTACTACGCCCGCATGCGGTATCTCCTCTCTGAGAACCCGCGTATGGTCGTACGCAAGACCAACCGGCAGATCATCATTCAGCTGGTAGAAGCAACGCTTGAGGGTGACCGGACGCTTGTTGCGGCCTACTCAAACGATCTGGCAGCATTCGGGTTTACCGGTGCATCCGGGAACACCCCTGCAGCATATCTGACAGGCATGCTCTTTGCAGTGCGTGCACAGAATGCAGGTTACACGGATGCCATTCTCGATATCGGTCTGACTCGTTCAACCCCTGGAGGGAAGGTGTTTGGTGCACTGAAAGGCGCTGTAGA
>CAZBYH010000110.1:0-2211 GCA_964496155.1 uncultured Methanoculleus sp. | reverse complement strand
GGCTGAAAGGCGCACACATTGCAGCATATGCACCTGAGCGTGCAGCTGACCTCGTTATGAATGTGGAACAGGCAGCAGAAGCAATCATGAAGGAGTTGAAGTAATATGGCCTATGAACAGGAAGAATGGATTCCTATCACTGGCCTCGGAAAACAGGTTGCTGCCGGCGAGTTTACAAGCCTGAAACAAGTGCTTGACATCGGCAGACCTATTAAAGAACCAGGCATTGTCGATTATTTCATCCCTGACCTTGAGGATGAAGTACTTGACATCAACATGGTGCAGAGAATGACCGACAGTGGCCGTCGTGTCAAGTTCCGTGCTGTGGTCGTTGTGGGCAACCGCGATGGCTACATTGGATATGGACAGGCAAAGGACGCACAGGTCGGCAATGCAATCAAGAAGGCAATTGCCAATGCAAAAATCAATGTCATTGCGGTAAAGCGTGGCTGTGGCAGCTGGGAATGTGGCTGCGGTGAAGCACACTCTATTCCAATGCGTGTTCAGGGCAAGGCAAGCAGTGTGACCATCACACTGATTCCGGCACCTCAGGGTATCGGTCTTGTGACCGGCGACATTGGAAAGAAGGTGCTTGAGCTCGCAGGCGTCACCGATATCTGGACATCCTCATTCGGACAGACCCGGACAACCATCAACTTTGCAAAGGCTACCTTTGATGCACTGAAAAACTCGAATCTCATCAGAACAGGAGTGATTGAGTAATGTATGTGGTAGTGCAGGTACGCGGTGTCGTAAATTGCAACAGGGAGATAAAGGATACCCTGAAAATGCTCCGTCTTCACCACATCAACCACTGTGTCCTTATTCCTGACACCCCGGCATACCTCGGTATGATCCGGAAGGTTAAGGACTACGTGGCGTATGGCGAGGCTGACCCTGAAATACTCGGGACCGTTCTTACCACCCGCGGCAGGCTGACCGGAAACCTCCGCCTGACCGATGAGTATGTGAAGGAGAACTCAGCGTTCGCGGACATCAAAGAGCTTGCAGCTGCAATCTGTGCAAATGAAGCGTCAATGACCGATGTTCCGGAACTCAAGCCAGTACTCCGTCTCCACCCCCCGCGCAAGGGATTCAAGTCCATTAAGCGGACCTTCCAGCAGGGCGGTGCACTCGGGAACTACGGAAGTGAGATTAATTCACTTCTCTACAGGATGCGGTGAAACAGATGCCAGTAAACAAACGTTCAAAATACCGTGGATCGAGAACATGTGGCGGTGGAACGGCTAAGAACCGTCGTGGCGCAGGAAACCGTGGTGGCAGAGGCCGTGCAGGTCACCGTGACCACCGGTTCTCCCACTTCCTCCTTGCAAATGACGTCCACAACGGAAAGCACGGGTTTGTGAATCAAAACCCGAACGCTGTTGATGCTGTTGACATTGGAGACATCGACCAGATGGCAGACGCCCTTGTCGCATCCGGAGATGCTCAGATGGATGGAGACACCATCGTCATCGATGCAAGCCAAATCGGTATTGATAAAATACTTGGAGGCGGACAAGTTACCAGGAAGATGAATATCTCCGCTGTGTCATTTACTGACAGAGCCCGACAAAAGATAGAAGAGATCGGTGGCCAGGCACTGGACGCCTGATTCTCTTTTTTTCAGGGAATTTCTACTATGGGAGCGATGCTGGATCGATTAGAACCTCTGCTTGCAGCGATGCCAGCAGTGAGAAGTCCGGAAGGGCATGTCCACTTTAAAAATAAGTTAATCTGGACTGCTGCTATTCTGATTTTGTATTTTGTACTGACCAATATTCCGGTTTTTGGGCTTGATCCTGGTTCACAGGATATTTTCACGTTCTACCGTGCTCTTTTAGCCGGTGCGAGTGGTTCAATTGCCCACCTGGGTATCGGGCCGATCGTCACTGCATCCATCGTGCTCCAGCTCCTCAAGGGTGCTGATCTCTTAGGGTTGGATACTACCAGTGCACGTGGACAGGTCATGTACATGGGGTTGCAGAAACTCCTGATATTTGTCATGATCGTGCTAGAGGCACTGCCGAACGTTATCGGTGGATTCCTTTCCCCTGACCCGGTCATTGCAAATGCATTATTCGGTGGAAGCCTCGGTATTGTGACCTTCCTCATCTTCTTCCAGATCTGTATCGGCGGGTTGCTGATATTCCTGATGGATGAGGTTGTTACAAAATGGGGAGTCGGCTCCGGCGTCGGTCTCTTTATTGT
>CAZBYH010000109.1:0-6369 GCA_964496155.1 uncultured Methanoculleus sp. | reverse complement strand
GCACGGGAACTTGCCCGCCACATCCCGGACACAACGCTTGTACCCATGGCACGGCTGATGCATGACGGGAAAGAAATTACTGCACCGGAAGGGAGGATTGGATTCATATTTCCGGTTTATATCGGAGGCCCCCCACTTCTTGTCGCTGAATTTGCCAAAATAATAGACCTAACCGCCGCAGATGAAATCTTTGGTCTTGTGACGATGGCGATGGCAGGCGACGGGGCATGGAAACGACTAAAAAAGATCCTTAAAAAGCGTTCATACCCAATGAATGCAGCATACAGCGTGAAGCTGCCCACCAATTACATGGTGCTTGGAGAAGTACTGCCCGAAAATCAGGAGGCCGACGTCATCTCAGCCGCACAGTCTGACATTGAGCGAATTGCAGGAAAAATTACCCGCGGGGAAAACAGATTTGAGAAAGGGCCCTTCCTGATAAACTTTTTCAATAGCGCTCTTTATCCGTTCCTGAAAGGTCAGCTGCGGTCACAGGGAGGACGGTTCAGGGTTGATGAGAAATGCAATAACTGTGGCACCTGCGAACTGGTCTGCCCGGTACACAATATCACCGTGGTCGGCATAAACCCGCCTGAATGGGGCAATGCATGTGAATCCTGCTTTGCCTGCATCAACTACTGCCCCCGGAGTGCCATCCAGTCCGGAAAGAAGACGGCAGCACGGGGCAGGTACCATCACCCAGATGTGAGCGTCAATGATCTCATGGTGCAGAACGGAAGAGAATAAACCCCCATCCCCCGGTAGTCTTTTTGTGGATGCCTGCAATACTCCGGATGTACGTAAGAGGATTTGAGCATATGCAAAAAACACCTGTTCGCGAAATACAAGGAACCGATTGGGAAAAGTCCGTTGAGAAGAGTGCCCTCCCCGTTGCGGTGATGTTTTACAGCCCAACCTGCCCACACTGCAAAACAATGGAGCCGTACTTCCGTGATTATGCAAATGAATATATGGGCAAGATGCTCTTTGTCCGACTAAACCTGGTAGAGAACCTATGGATCGGGGAACGATACGGCGTGATGGCAACACCGACCTTCGGGTTCTTCTGCGCCGGAAAACCGGTACAGAGTTTTTCCGGTGCAGTATACCCAACAATCCTCAAACAACGGGTAGAAGAGATGCTTGTGCACGGCGCTGAGTGTGCGGAACAATCATCTGCGATCGACTATGAAATCAGCGGATATGCGTAAAAATCCTTCATTTGCGATTCCATGGACAGATAATAATCTATTTGCACCGGCAGAACAGCATGCAAATATTAAAGGGCTGTTCGTACCGTCTCAATTTTTCTGCCGGGATGGCGTGTTTACCTACCCACGGAAAGTACGGATCAGCTATGGTAGAATCGCTACAATTATGCGCACATGAGTAAAACAGTGTTTAATACATTTCAGGAGATAGTATAACAATTATGAAAATCTGCATACCAATCAGTGAAGATAAAGGGCTTGAGAGTATACCATACGGCCATTTTGGCTCTGCACCAGCATTCCTTCTGGTCAATACTGAGACCAGGGAATGCACACAGGTACCACCTACAAGCTCCACTCACGGCCACGGAGGCTGCGCACCAGCAGTGGAACTGGCAAACCATTCTGTTGATGCAGTTCTCGTCGGCGGAATCGGCAAGGGAGCTATCATGAGCCTCAACGGTGCAGGAATAAAAGTATTCTGCGCTATACCCGGCACCGTCGGAGATAACGTTCAGGCATTAAACAATGGAAAGCTCGGGGAAATGGATCCCTCGGGCGCCTGTGCCGGCCACAGCCACGAAGGTGGCGACTGCTGTTAAAGATAGCATTCACCACGCCCAAAACACGTATACACTACATATCCTTTCAGCGGATGAGGATTCCCTCATCCCATCTTCAGGGCATTCTGCCTGCATCGCAACCCATAACCCGCTCTTCTGCCATACTTGATCTGAATATATTCCATGCCACTTCCTGACGCCATTACAGTCCTGAGGAAATACTTCGGATACAACTCCCTGTACCCGTATCAGGAGGAGATCATCCGTGCCCTTGCAGACGGTGAGGACGTGCTCGGAGTGATTGCAACCGGCGGAGGAAAATCCCTCTGTTACCAGATACCGGCACTTCTTTCCGGCGGGATGACCGTCGTCATATCACCGCTGATCGCCCTGATGAAGGATCAGGTGGACACACTCCACGGATGCGGAGTATGTGCAGCCTGCATCACCTCATTGCAGGATTACACTGAACGGAAGGAGACAGAGGCGGCAATCGAACGGGGAGAGGTAAGAGTGCTTTATGTCTCCCCTGAACGGGCGGTGAAGACAGAATTTTTTTCCCTTCTGAAAAAGAGCCAGATCACTCTTATTGCAGTGGACGAAGCTCACTGCATCTCCCAGTGGGGCCATGATTTTCGACCGGAATATCGGGAACTGGCCCGTCTTATCCGTGAATTCCCCCACGCACCAGTGGTAGCACTGACCGCAACTGCCACTCCTGCGGTGCAGACAGATATCATCGCACAACTCCATCTCCGCCGTCCCCGACGGGTAACCGGAAGCTTCTACCGCAAAAATCTCCGTTATGAGGTCAGGCCGAAAAAAGATATAAAAGGAGCAATTCTCTCCTATCTCCGGGACCACCGGAATCAGTCAGGAATCATATACTGCCTGTCCCGCAAAGGTGTGGAAGAACTGACGGCCACGCTCCAGCAGTTCGGAATCCGCGTCCTGCCTTATCACGCCGGACTCACCCGGCAGGCACGGGAGGCAGCACAGGAAGCATTTGTTCGTGACCGGGTGCAGGTCATCGTTGCAACGGTGGCATTCGGGATGGGCATCGACAAACCGGACGTGCGGTTTGTTATCCATCACGATCTCCCCCGGTCACCTGAGCATTACTACCAGGAGACCGGGAGGGCCGGGAGGGACGGTGATCCGGCGGACTGCATCCTCTTCTATTCTCCCGGCGACCTGCACCGGCAGGCATTTTTTATCGAGCAGGAGCCATCTGCTGCACGGCAGCGGGCAGCATACTCGAAGCTTGAGGAGATGGCCGCATATTGCGAGGAAAACCGTTGCCGTCAGGCGATGATTTTGCAGTATTTTGGCGAGGAGCCTCCGCCAGGTGGATGTGGCACCTGCGATGTCTGCACCTCTCCATGGGAACGGTTCGACGGCACATCTGTTGCCCGGGCAGCCATCACCTGTGTAGACCATCTGGAAGTCCCCTGTGGGGCGAGCCACCTCATCAATCTGCTTCGCGGGGCGAATACCAAGAAGATCCGTGAACTGGGACAGATGGATAACCCCGGGTATGGAAACGGAAAGAATTATTCAAATGATGAATGGCGATTTTTTATCCGTGATCTCGTCCGTCTCGGCTATTTGGAACGTGAAAGGGGCACCTACCCGGTTCTCAAAGTAGGTGAGGCAGGCAGGGCACTTTTAACCGCGAGAAATAACACAGAACGTGTTATTCTAACCCGAAAAAAGGAGACAAAGACCAAAAAGGAAGAAAACCAGGACCCGGTATTCCTCCGACTAAAGGGGCTGAGACGGGAGATTGCAGACCGGGAAGGGATTGCTCCGTACATGATCTTCTCTGATGCAACGCTCCGGGTGATGGCCGTGTCACAGCCAGACACCGATGCAGCATTTCTTTCCATAAAGGGAGTTGGTGCCGCCAAACTCAAACGGTTTGGTCCGGAATTCATGAGAGCACTAAAACCTGCGGATCCGGGCGCTGACGGGTCTGCGGCAGAGACATTGCGCCTTTTCCGTGCCGGATGCACAATGGCAGAGATTGCAGAGAAGCGTTCGCTCACACCGGATATCTGCGGTGCCCATCTTGCAGAGGCAATCGAGAACGGGGAGCCTGTTGAGATAGACGACCTCGTCCCCCCCTACCGGCAGGCGGCCATCCGGGAGGCAGCGACACGGGAAGGAACCACAGATCTCCGGCGGCTGAAGACTGTCCTCGGAGAGCGGTTCACTTACACCGATATCCGGCTCACCTGTGCTGTGGATCGCCCGCATACCGAATGATAGCATAAAAAGACATATGCAACAGGCGGGTTACCCGGATACGACGTGCAGCATCCCCAGCGCGATAAGAAAAGGGGCCGGCATATTTTTACCTGAGTGAAGGCATAGTCTCTTTCATGACAGATGAGACGATCATTGTTGGGGAAAAAACATTTCGCTGCTCCGTCATCCCTGCAGGCCCGGTCAATATTGTCATTGCCGCAAACAAAAATGGTCTTGTGGGGTGTTGTTCTATTGATGTGCAGGATCTGGCGGGTTTTGGGTATGCCGCGGCCCAAGTCAGCGCACCCAAGGGACGGCCCTCGGTGGCAACCAAAGACGACCTCCTCCGGGGGTTCATTAAAGTGGCAAATGCCCCCGCAAAAGAGAAAGGTGTCCAGGTTGGAATGACCGGCGAAGAGGCACCTGTCCTGCTGGGATAAATAAATCGCCCGGATTATCATTAACATACCCCTATTTGGTAGATTTCATTAGGGCGTATACCTCTTTTCCAAGCGTTCGGCCTGAAATTTTGTAGTTATGAGCGCCCTTGTCCGTGATCCGAATTAAGGTACGAGCCTCACAGTCATTGCTCATTCGGATGGTGGGATTGCCCTCTGGTATCGATAATTGTGGACACCACATTGCAGACATCAGCAAAGGTGTCCTAAATTTGCTGGAGAACATCAGGATAATACATTCAGTCAGCTTTGATTCCGGGACATTTGAGATGGGGGTGAGAATCTAATCAACGTGTACCTGCGGATCTATTTTGCTTGCTTTCCAGTTCTTGATACTGTAAACGCTCATTCTGGCTTGCCAGAAGCTCCTCATATGCCACCTCCATCTTTCTATGGACAGTCTTCAGTTCATTTTCAGTTTTTTTTCGTTTGACAATTTCCCATAGACCATTCATGAGCAGAGTAATCTGCCGGACATCAGCCTCATCATAGTCTGTTTTTTTATTGGCAGTACCGGCAAGGATGACGATCTTTTCTTTGTCAAATATTGGGACGCCCAGATACCGTTTCAGATGTACATGCCCTTCCGGGAGTTTATCCCGGTCCCGGACAGCAACTTCAAAATCATTGATGATAGTGACCTGCCTCATGCGAACCGCATCCCCCCAGATGCCAGTCTGTTCCAGTGGGTAGTCTTTCTGCTGCTCTGCCATCCGGCAGTCTTCAAACGACTGTCGTGACCAACTGTATACCGATAGATGATCCTCATTCTCACTGACAAAAGCGATGTAACCATACTGGCTCCCGGTGATCCGGGTAATCTCCTCGATTGCATAGTCCATGAAGTCATGAAACGGCATACCGGACTTCTGATGAAAATCCACCAATGCCTCCAAGCGTTGTTCATCGAGCAATAACTGCTCTTCGGTCTTTCGTTTTTCAATAGCGATAGTTATATTGTGCGCAAGTTCCGCAAACTGTGATACCGGATCCCCACCTTTCTGGAGGTAATAGCTGGCACCGCTGTTCAATGCCTCAATCACCACATCTTCACGCCCCTTACCCGTAAAGATAATAAAAGGAAGATCAGGGTAGTGTATTCGGACCTTCTTCAGGAATTCAATCCCATCCATCCCCGGCATTTCATAATCCGAGACAACAGCAGAGTATGTATGATGAGAGAGCATCTCAAGCCCATCCACAGCACAACAGGCAGAGTCAACGGAGAAAGATCCTGCCCGTTCCAAAAATATTTTTGTGATCTCGAGGAGCGATTCCTCGTCATCGACATACAGGATTGAATAGGTCATATGATACCGATAAGTTATATATAAAAATTTATGCCGTTTATATATACAATAATCGGTTCGGGAAGGTAAATATACAATATGCGGAGTTTTTTAAAAAATTACAAATTAATATTTTGCCCATTGTTATAGCCGGGTTACATCGGGAAGATCTCTGTCCCTGTTTCACGGGGGAATCTTCCTACTCCCCGCCGTACTACACGCAAACCACCTCAGTTGTTCTTCCCTACACCAAAACAATTCCTCATAGAACTGCCCGGTCCAGCTCTCCCTCGATTCTCTCCCAATCCTTCTCAGTCAGGACAGTCGTTAGTCCCTGCAGGACATACCGAAGCTGCATATCCATCTCATCTCTCCTGAGTGACAGTTCCGTTTTGATATTCTCTGTGTCGTTCATTTTCTTTCCCCTGTAGGGTGCTTCTGAACGGGGATCCTTTAAGTAGGTTTGGAATGGGGCACAGAGTAAGGAGAGCTAATTTAACGTTATTACGGGCGGGGACCCCAATAATATAATCTATTTTATTCAAAAAGGAAATTGAGCCGTGCATGCGGAATAAATTTATAAATCAGGAAAATCAGC
>CAZBYH010000108.1:0-6409 GCA_964496155.1 uncultured Methanoculleus sp. | reverse complement strand
GACTGGCTTTCGCTTGTCACCTTTAACGTGCAGACAAACAGCAACAGGGACAGTGGTCACCATGATCAGCTGAGCATTGAATATTACGGCAACGGGGATCTTCTTCTCGCTGACGCAGGTGAAACAAAGCACGTCCTTGACACCTATTACGGCCAGTATGGCGTCCATCACAACGGTATTTCAATCGAAAATCCCCGAACTCCGTTTGCGACATCCTTATGGGCAGACAGCCAGGCAAGAGGAGTCTACAAGGGAAGTTCAGCAGGCATTGACACCCCGGCAACCGTTGACACCGTGATCCAGACCCCATGGATAGAGGCACTTTCTGCCTCTGAAACCATCACCAAAGTGATTGACGATGGGTGGTCAACAAGCGCCAGGCTCACTTCACCTATACACTACACCCGGACAGTGTTGTACCCAGGTAATGATTATTTTGTTATCATTGACCGTCTGAAAAGTGATCAGGAGTGGATATACCGAAACGTCCTGCGCCCGTCCAGTCTCCATATTACACCGACTGTGGATAAAAATGGCGATCGTAAATATCAAGAATCAGAAATCGGGAATGTCAAAGGGAGTCTTACCTTAAACAAAGATTCATACGACTGGCTTTCTCTCCCCTATAAACATGAAACCAAAACCGGGACGAAAACAAATTCAATCAGCTGGAAAACCACGAATCCATATAACAAACAGGTTCTGCTGAACATCTTTTCAGTACCTTCATCCGAGATTATTATCACAAAGCATGTTGGCCGAATTGCAGGATATGATGTGGCATCAGAGGTTTTCACTCCCCTCGTTTATCTGAGGAATAGTCCTGCAAAAGAACTCTTTCGTATTACGGTTCTTATGTCAGGATATCTGAATGAAGAACAGAAAAAAGCAGATGAACTCCCCGTCACCGGGAACGGAAATGCAATGCAAATCAGTTCGACATTAAATAGAGATATCATTTATTCCGGGACAGGAAATGGATCTTTTGATATATTTGAAACAGATGCAACGATGCTTTATTTCCGGCAGCAAAAAGATTCAATAGATTATTACTGTATGATCACCGGAGGTACGTACCTCATGATGGATGGAAAGGAACGGATCGCCATTTTCCCGACCGATAATGGGATGGAAGCAACGGTTCACGTGCCTCAGAGTATGAACCGGGTGGTAAATAGAGATGGAATCTCCTATACCGGATTTGAGGAGGTGAAGAACGAATCTGCAGTCAGGGTTTTTTCAGATTCGGATTATGCTGAATTTGAGATTCAGTCAGAAGGACAGACAGCTCATATCATTTTCCTGAATGAATGTACATCAACCGATTCATCACAGGTAATGTCCTGCTCTCATGCTATACCCGGACAAAAAACAGGCAGTGTCATCACCAGTCTGATATTCGGGATTATCTCTCTCATGGTCATTGGTTGGTGGAGCAGGAGATATTAAACTGATAACACCCGTTTTTATTTTTAAATCCCGAAATCTGCACAAACTATTAATGATAACAAAACCACTGGATTACATCACATGAACGGCATAGAAGCAGTTATTGCAGGTGCAATTCAGGGACTTTTTGAATGGTTGCCGATAAGCAGTGAGGCACAGACGATGCTTTATTTTCTCAATTCTCTCAACATGGATCCCCATACTGCACTTTCCTATGCATTATATCTCCATATCGGCACAACGATTGCCGTGCTAATCCGTTTTAGGGGGGAATTCATCCAGATTTTAAGAAACCTCCGTTTAGATTACAAACTAACCCGAATAATCCTGATTGCATCTCTTGCAACGGCGATAACGGGCATGCCGCTGTATTTTTTACTGAAAACAATAACTCTCGGACAAGATCCAGCGATTTTTACGCTTTTGATTGGAGGTATGCTGATTATTACCGGAGTAATTATGAAAGCCTCAGGCACCTCGGGTGAAAAAGGGGTGGACGAGATAACTGATAAGGATACTGTCATTGTCGGACTAGCACAGGGGTTTGCCATCATTCCGGGGATTTCACGGTCCGGTATTACCGTAGCAACGCTTCTTGCCCGAAAAATCAATCAGGAAACCGCATTAGTCATCTCTTTTCTGATGAGTGCCCCGGCAGCATTGTCCATTTTTTTCATTGATTTTGGGTCAATTCGATTGATACCACTTCCGACTGCAGCAATTTTAACGCTATCATCCTTCTTTTTCGGTTACCTGTCAATGGATGTGTTGCTGAAGGTAGCGAAACGGACACCATTCTGGATATTCTGTATCGCCATTGGTGTAATTACCATTGTATTAGTCTTACTTCTGTAAGAGATAGAGCAGAATATTCAACGTAAATATTCTGGATGGGTCTGGTGTACTTCTTACCCAACCTTTTTTTTAATATTCTCAAAAAAACACGCAATTTGATTAGATAAACTAATTATAATCGCAATTTGAGCTTAATATTGCAATAGGATCTGTATTTTTAAACGAATTACATCGTATTTCAATTAATAAAGAGCCATCCAGTCACTGCCCGGCATAAATCTAAATAGTGATTTGGGACATTCAGAGCTTGTTAGCAGACAGAGATTCGGCGAGCAACAATGACCGGCACGTCTGGATTTCCCTCAGTAATTGGGGTTCGTGTGGGTATCCTCGTCATTACGTGCCTTCTACATGAAAGACCCCAAAAAGTTGCACCGGGGAATTTCTGGATTGCAGCCTGAATCTCTGTATGAAAACAGTGGAGTTATTGAAATGGATGTTGGAGTCATTGGAACTGGGGTAATGGGGAGGAATCATGCCCGTGTATATTCTGAATTGAAAAGTGTCGGAGATGTGTTTGTCTATGACATAAACGCCGATGCCGCATCAGATATAGCTAAGAAAACGGGGACGAATGTTGCTGACTCGCTGGAAGACCTATTCCGACAGGTGGATGCAGTCAGCATCTGTGTTCCAACGGAATATCATTATGGAACAGCACTGAAAGTAGCGGAAGCAGGCGTGCATATGCTGATAGAAAAGCCAGTCTGCATGACATCAACAGAGGCAAAAGCCCTTTGTGAAAAAATTTCCGATGAACTGATTGTTGGTGTCGGTCACATTGAGCGGTTAAACCCAATAGTGGAAGAGATTGGGCGTATTGTAAAAGACCCCCTATATATAGAGATAAAACGTCATAATCCCTCATCCATGAGAATTACCGGAAGTTCTGTTGTCGAAGACCTGATGATCCATGATATCGATATAATATTTAACAGCTGCTTTTGCAAGGGATCGTACAATCTCTCATGTTCTGGCAATAATGACATCTGCGGTGCATTATTTGATTTTGAAAATGTTCCGGTGTACCTTTCTGCGAGCAGGAAGGCATCGAAGAAAGTCCGGATGATCTATATCGAAGAAGAAGATTTCACCATAGAGGGTGACTTCATGGCCCAGGAAGTCTTTGTTCACCGGAAACCGGAGCGGTATACCCATGAGAGCGAACGGTATGTTCAGGAGAATGTGGTTGAAAAGGTTATGGTCAATAAGATTGAACCACTGAAGAAGGAACTATCTACTTTTGTTCAGTGTGCGAGGGAAGGAAGGGCATTTCCTCTCACCATTGAACAGGCAATTCGGAATGTTCAGATTTGTGAGGAAATTAAGCAAAAAAGTGCGTATAAAACAGAAATCCAACAGGACTCACGTCAGTGCATTGGTTCGGAAAGTTCGCTGTAACACAATACCAAAGACAGAAACGATATCCGAACGACTGCTTAATTTGACATTCATTCCCATTTAGAGAGAAAATATCTCCCTCCCTTTTTTTAAATTGGTATGCCTGATATGCTCCTTACTTATCATGAGAAGGTAGGATCTGATCCAATGCACACTCTTCCCGGTAGAGGATTGGACCGGAAGCAAAGACCTTGAGTAACCTACAAGGACAGACGGGGGGTAATCTTTAACCTGTAAGAGTGTTGCCGTGTTTGTGATATGTTAAATCCTGACTTTGCCAGTTAAGAAGAAATAAGTGTGTTCTTAGTGATGTTTGAATCGATCAAAATGCAGACAAAACTAAGAACAAAAGAGATTGAGCCGAATCAAAATATATCCTTTCCTATTGGTACGATTGAACTGGTAACCTCGCTGTATGAAATCCTGAATTTTACCGATATTTTCGGGAAACACAAGAAGAATGGGATAGATATCAATAAATTGCTCAAAGCTCTCGTCAGTTACAAACTAACGGATAACTTTAGCATAACACGATCTCACGAATGGATAATAAGATCTGAAGTGCGTGATATTTTTGGCATCGACCTATTTAGTAAAAGAACACTTTACCGGGTTCTTGAAACCATCGGAGCCAACAAAGAGGAAATAATTTCTGACATTCAAGATGCTCTTTTTGAGAGATATGAATTTGAACACACCAATATAAATCTGGACTGGACCAGTATTGTGCTCCACGGTAACGAAGCTAAACTGGGAAAGTATGGCTACAGCCGCGATCACCGACCGGATAAAAAACAGATTACCATGGGTGTGAGTGAACTGGCTGACCCGATAAATATTCCAATTGGCCTTACCATCGAACCCGGAAATCTCAATGATCAGATGCACTTCAAAAAAACATACCGGCAATCAAAGGTTAAATGCAAATAAATCAGGTTTTTTATAGCATAGGTTAAAAGGCAGGCTAACCCTCCATGAGGCATGTATAGACGCTAACATCACCTGTCTCTTCGTATTGATCATGCATGTGCACCATGCGCAAACCTTATGCGGCGAAAGGTTCACGTGAGGTTCCTTAAAAAGAGTACAGGAGTAGTCCTGCTTTCTTATTTGAGCATTGCAATTTAAAAAAGGATGAGTTTTTTCAGGCCTTACTCTTTCTTCAGAACACTGGCTGCAACCAGTATACTTCCGACAAGGAAAACCGGAATCATCATTGTTGGGAATTCGGGAACGGGTGGGCACGGTGGCATCGGAATTTCAATGATTGCCGACTGTCGTCCGGCCCATTCACCTGTCGGCACAACAAGAACTCCCCCAACCTCGGGATAACATTTCGGAATATACGAGGGGTCTGCCTGTTGGGCTAATTGCTGTGCATAATCGGTATTCCAGCCTGAATGCCTGTCCGGGATTGGCTGACTAAGGACTATCCAGATAGCTGCCTGAACCTCTCCAGATGATGCCTGTCCCTTGTGGTTTAGTACCCAGTTTACCTTGTTATACTTCTCGCTAACACCGGTGGTTGTGGTAAGATCGGCACCATACACCTGATCCCTGATTGACCAAGGCACTGAGTTGACACACCATCCGGCATAGGCGACTCCATTTCCCTCCTCTGTAGGCAGGTACAGGTCAAAGTACGTATCACATACCAAACCCGGTTCATAAACTGGGTCAATCCACACCTCTGTGCTTAATGGAAGCAAGTCCCAATCAAGTGCAGCAGCTGGTGCAACCATACAGAGAATGGCGACAAGTAATGCTCCAATTAGTTTTTTCATTTCTACACCTCTTCGAAATCACCCGTAAAATCTGTGTTATCCCACCCTCAGGAATCGTGAACACAGTTTCACATAATAGGCCCCTTACACAATTGGGGTATATACCGGTGTGCCTGACATAGTCGTGAGCGAAGTGGGTATAATTTGGTATTCGAATCTTTGGCCACGTATATCCTTTTTCGCAGTGAGATGCTGCAGACATCTGGGTGATGGGATGAAAAAATCATACGGGTCGAAACACCTAAAGGAAATCACCGGTAAAATGATCAGAATTGCCTTGTTTTTTTCTTCGGCCAATCCGTTTTCTTCGCATACTAAGAGTTCAAACAAACAGATAGTATCACAGTAAAAAAAAGATGAGTTAGTTAATTCAGGTCTTACTCTTTCTTCAGAACACTGGCTGCAACCATTATGCTTCCGACAAGGAAAACTGGAATCATCATTGTTGGGAATTCTGGGACTGGTGGTGGGCACCTTGGCATTGGAATTTCAATGATTAGATCCTGTCCGGTTCTCTCTTGTGGCTGCACAAGAACTGCCCCAACCTCGGGGTAGCATTTAGGGATATAATCAGCCTCAGCATCCGTTGCTAATTGCTGTACAACCGCTTCATCCCAGCCGGTATTAAGGGTCGAGGTACCCACACCAAGGATTCTCCAGATAGCTTCCTGAACTTCCTGATATGATGCTTCTCCCTTATGGTTTATCACCCAGTTTACCTTGTTCCACTCTTCGCTTACATTAACGGTGTAGCTAAGATCAGCACCATAATACTCATCCTTAATTGAATTGACTTTTGGGTTTGTGCACCATCCGGCATAGACTACATTGTCGTTACCTTCCAGAAGGGCCACATCAAAGTAAGAATTACCTGTGTGCTGATATGGGTTACCTGCAATATAGACCATCGCAGTGTCTAG
>CAZBYH010000107.1:0-6431 GCA_964496155.1 uncultured Methanoculleus sp. | reverse complement strand
CTAGAGAATCTTTATTGGTTTATACGTTTAATACTACATGGGTTTTTACATTGACAGGACATAACAGGATCGTAAATGATCCACTCGAAATCGTTCCGCTCATTGTTACTTTTAGCAACTCTAAATTCAAAAAAGCCTATGACCTCCTCGCGAAACAATGGATGACTGAAGAAGAGATCTGTGCTGAAATTGGCACAGAATGTGTGGCTGAATGCCTCGAACTTCTAAAGAAAGGCAGTCTTATTGAGGAGCAGTGGCGGATGCCGCAACCGGGGGAGCGGCCCTCTAAAGAATATAAAACAACATACACCAGATTCAGAGCAGGATTCCAATGTTCCATGGAGGATCTTGGTGATCTCCTGTACATCTCAACATCGACTGACGAAGAACTCCGTGCCATGGTGGATAATCTTGAGCAGGACGTCCGTGCCGGAGTGACATCGTACAATGACCTCGCGCGCAAATACAAGGTGAGCCCGGTCTACATCAAGGGACTTGCCAAACGTGTGCCGAATCTTGATGTGAAGGGCCAGGGGCTGGTGCTGCTTGACGCGTCACAGTAGTGATGACCCGTATCGCACTTTGCTCAGGAGCAAGCGTGAAACAACACGCTTTCAGATCTTAGTGGAGATTGCCGCTAACCAGCCTTCTGTCAGGCAGCAGGAGATTGCCACAAAGATGGGCGTTACCCCTCAGGCCGTCAGTGAATACATTCGTGAGATGGTGGATGACGGATTTGTGAACTCGGACGGCAGGGGCCGATATAATGTCACGAAAACAGGTGTGGAGTGGGTAACGAACACTGCTGAAACACTTGAAGCGTATCTGAAATATGTGACAGGCGATGTCATCCAGGAGGTTGTTGTATGGACTGCCATCGCAAAAGAGCCGCTTGTAAAGGGGGACATGGTAGGTGTCTTTATGCGAGGCGGTTTGTTGTATGCATCCAAAACAGAGCAGACGTCCATGGGTGAGGTGACAAACGACGCGGATCCCGGAGAGGATGTCGGGGTGGCAAAACTGTCCGGAATAATTGCACTTGAAGAAGGAATCATCCGTATCTGCAAGGTGCCACGCATCCAGCGGGGAGGGTCACACAGTGTCTCCCCGGATCGCATCCTCGATGCACTGGAAGGCATAGACTATATTGGTGCGGTCGGGCTTGAAGCGAAGGTGCTTTTGAAGAATGCCGGTCTCACTGAGGACGCCTTCTTCGGTGCCCGGGAAGGGGTTGTGGAGGCTGCTTTCCATGGGGTTAACTCTGCGATGGTCATCGTTGACGAGGAATTTACCGGGTTTCTGAAACGGCTTGAGAGTGCCGGTCTCTCGTATGAGATCTGCGATTTGAGCCTCCCATGAGTATTATTGTCAATCCAGGGCGGGGGCCATACCGCCTCTTTTTTTATGACGGCCGGCGGGTGACCGGCAGTGGTGATCTGGATCTCTCAAAGACCGGCAAAGGGTGTCGTCCGAAAGAGTTCCGGTACCGTGAGGCAGGCAGGAGTCAACCCCGGCATGTGCCGACAAAGGATCTGATCCGGGAATTCCGGCGGGAGAAGGTATACCTCACCGGGGAGGATGAGGCGTTCCGGTCCATGTGCAGTGACCTGCAAATCCCGGTGACCGTGGTTAATCTCTGTCGGACCTGTCTTCTTACCGATCGGATCACGCCCCTGAATAAAAAGAATTCGGTGAAGTACGGGAGTGAGAAGATCTGCATGCACTGCGCCAAAAATGAACTTCGCCGTGAGGCAGGGTATATGGGCGGGATGGGCATGAAGTCTATCGGCCATCTGGAGAATATGCTGGAGATGTACCAGGATCTTGACCGTGTCCTCGGAATGTTACAGCCGGAGGCTGCCCGTCCTTCACAGACACTCTTTGACCGGCTTGAACCCCATGCAGTATCTGAGACACAGCCCATAACGGCACTTCCGCTCCCAAAAAACTTTATAGAAGCATCCGGGGTGGAATATTTGATGCCGGTTCAACAGCTCTGTGTCGATGCAGGGCTTTTGAAGGGCAAAGATCAGCTGGTGGTGGCGGCTACTGCAAGCGGTAAGACCTTTATCGGTGAGATGGCCGGCGTGAAGAATCACAGTGAAGGCCGGGGTGGCATGCTCTTTTTAGTTCCTCTTGTTGCCCTTGCAAACCAGAAATATCGCCGATTTACTGAACGTTACGGGGAATTTCTCAATGTCTCACTGTTGACCGGCGTCTCCCGTATTCGTCTCCCGGAGACCCGGGTGAATGCCCGCCGCAGTATGAAGTCTGATATTATCGTTGGGACCTATGAAGGAGTTGATCACCATTTGCGGATGGGCAAGCGCCTTGCCAAGGTGGGGACGGTTGTGATCGATGAAGTGCAGATGCTGGAGGACGCAGACCGGGGACACCGGCTCGACGGGCTTATCGCCCGTCTGCGTCATGTCGCACCTCGTGCACAGTTCTTGTTTTTAAGTGCTACCATCGGGTCCCCGTCGCTTCTCGCAAAGAAACTCCAGTGTGACCTTATCCGCTACGATGAACGGCCGGTTGGTCTGGAACGTCATCTCATCTTCACAGAACGCAAAGAGAAGATTCCGCTCATCAAAAAGATGGTATTTGAGGAGTTTAGAAAGACCTCGTCCAAGGGATTCCGGGGACAGACTATCGTCTTCACGAACTCCCGGGCCCGGTGCCACACGGTGTCAGATGCCATCGGAAATAAGTCGATGCCCTATCATGCCGGTCTTTCTGCAAAGGAACGGCGTGATGTAGAGAGGATGTTTGAGAAAGGAGAGATATCTGCGGTTGTTACGACAGCGGCTCTTGCAGCAGGAGTGGACTTTCCCGCATCCCAGGTTATCTTTGACGCCCTTGCAATGGGTATCTCGTGGCTGAAGGTGCAGGAATTCTTTCAGATGATGGGCCGTGCGGGCAGACCGGATTTCCACGATCTGGGAAAAGTGGTCATCCTCGCTGAACCGGGTGGTGTCTATTCACGGGAGTCCGGCGGCGGCACGGAAGAGGAGGTGGCGATACGCCTTCTCAAAGGTGAGATGGAGGAGGTCTCCCCGGTCTATGATATTGAAGGTTCGTCCGAGGAATATGTTGCCAATGCGGTGGTCTGCGGTGGGGAACGGGGGTGCCTGACTGAGATCTGCAACACCATGGTGGGTGAGATGGAGAATGTCTGGCCCCTCCTGAATCAGGAAGGCTACATCCGTGAACGGAACGGGAAGATTGTCCTCTCCCCTTTGGGGCAGGTGATGGCCGAGCATTTCATCGGCATCGAACGCCTCTCGAGAATACTAAAGATGGTCCGAAAGACAACCGACCCCCTTGCAATTGTTGCTGAACTCGACTGTGTCGAGGATGCGGATGCGTGAAGGGCGGTCAGTTTTAGGCAGAGTTGTGATGGGACTGCCTCGTGTGTGCGAGCACACCTCTGTTCCTGCCGACCGCTAAATGATAGTCTTTATCCACTTCTGCTCTCCAAACTGACGTAATTGGAGTATTACTATGGATGAAGATATCACTTTTATGCAGGCGGCGATTGACGAGGCGAAAAAAAGCATGGGCGAGGGCGGTATTCCCATCGGGGCTGTTTTGGTCAGGGATGGAGAGATTATTTCAAGGGGGCATAACCGCAGAGTGCAGGACAATGATCCTCTGATGCATGCAGAGATTAATTGTCTCAGAAATGCCGGACGAATCGGGCAGTATCGTGATACCGTGCTTTATTCCACGCTCATGCCCTGTTATCTCTGTGCGGGTGCTGCTGTCCAGTTTGGCATCCCGAAGGTGGTTGTGGGGGAGTCCGTTAATTTTGCCGGGGCAGAGGATTTGTTACGAGAGAAAGGGATCGAGATGGTGAACCTGAATCTGCCTGAACTTGTGCAGATGATGGGGGAATACATTGAAACCCATTCTGATATCTGGAATGAAGATATTGGGGAATTGTAACAGATCACCATGGTCAATACGGGGATTTTCTTTTGAAATATACTCCGAATAGCATTCCTGGTCTTTATGGCCGAAAAAAATCAATCGGGTGATGAAAAAAACAGGTGGGACAATAACCCTTTTAAAGAATGATGCTGTAATCACTCATCGGAAGACTCCGGCAGTACCCGTCTTTTGCAATGACGCATTCCGGAACAGGAGGTATATAAATGGATACAGAAACCCGTATGAAATGCTCGATCTGCGGACATATCTATGACCCGCAGAAAGGCGAAAAAGGCATTCCTGCCGGGACAGCATTCGCTGCGCTCCTGGAAGACTGGCGCTGTCCTGTCTGTATGGCTCCAAAGACAAAGTTTACTGAGGTGAAATAATATGGTAGTACGTGAAATTGTTTCTGGCATAGAGGCCATAGGTGTGATCGACTGGCACCGGGTGTCATTTGATGACTTAATGGATCTCCCCGAGGGGACGACATACAATGCCTACATTGTCCGGGGGAGCGAGAAGACCGCCCTCATTGATACGGTGGAGGCGGAATTCGAGGAGGAGTATATAACAAACCTCATCCGGGCGAAGGTCGATTCCGTGGACTACATCGTGGCAAACCACGCCGAACAGGATCATGCCGGTGCACTCCCGATGTTGCTGGAACTGTTTCCCACAGCAAAAATCATTACAACGGAGAAAGGAAAAGATCTGCTCTGTTTGATGCTTTTAATCGATGAAAAATGTATTCAGGTCGTAAATGACCGGGACACTATCTCCCTCGGGGACAAGACCCTGGAATTCTACTCGATGCCATGGGTGCACTGGCCGGAGACGATGGTGACCTGGGTGCCGGAAGACCGCATCCTCTTTTCGTGTGATTTCCTTGGTTCCCACCTTGCTGCATCACCGCTCTTCGCGGATAATTCCTGCAGGTTGGAGGAGGCTGCGAAGCGTTATTATGCCAGTATCATGCAACCATTCCGGTCAAAGATCCGCGAGCATCTCGATGTCGTGGAGTCACTCTCCCCTGCCATCATTGCACCGAGTCACGGGCCGGTATTCAACGACCCGGCGTGGATACTCTCCCTGTATCGCGAATGGTCATCTGAAGAGGGAAAGAACCTCGTCGTTATACCCTTTGTGTCCATGCATGACAGCACACGTCTGATGGTAAAATGTCTGGTGGATGCACTGATGGAGCGAGGTATAGAGGTGCGCCCCTATGACCTTGGCACCGCCTCAGTCAGTATGATTGCAATGGATCTCCTTGATGCCACAACCATTGTTGTTGGCACACCGACGGTTCTTTTCGGGCCGCACCCCAAGGCCGCAAACATTGCATTCCTTGCCAATCTTCTTAAACCCAAGGCACGTTATCTGAGCGTTATCGGTTCCTATGGCTGGGGGGGAAAGACGGTGCAGGCTCTGGCTGATATGCTGCCGAAACTCACCGTGGAGATACTGGATCCGGTGTATATCAAAGGAAAACCTGGTGAACAGGAGTTTGCTGCAGTGAAAAAACTTGCAGACGAAATCTATAAACGTCATCAGGATCATCATCTCGTTTAAAAAAAGGTGAAGGTAAATGGAAAAAAATCCCGTTTTTTATAAGTGCCTCGGTTGTGCCGGCACGGTAATGGTAATGGATCCAGGCAGATGCAAGGCACCTTCGATAGAGGCCATCAAGGTCAGCTGTTCAGGAAAAGAGATGGAGATGCTCTCAGAGCAGAAGGCAGACCTTACCAAAGAGAAGCATGTGCCCGTGATTGAAAAAGTAGAGGGTGGCATTAAAGTCACGGTTGGTTCAACACCCCACCCAATGACAGAAGAGCATCATATCGCATGGATTGGTGTGCAGTCCGGTGATAATTTCATGCTCCATTACCTGAAACCCGGCGATGCACCGGAAGCCTTCTTCCCCTGCCCAAATACGGATGTAAAGGCGTATGAGTTCTGCAACATTCATAACCTCTGGGTCACCCGTTGAAGAGGCTCTTATTTCCCTATTTTTTCCCGTATTTTGACTCTTATTCTGTGATAACGGCATGATTGAGCTTTCCGCCTCGTAACAAAAGGATAATACCTGCCACCCGGTAATGAGTACATGCGTATGAACCGCCTAGATCAGTATCTTACGCTGACGACGGAGATCGGGACAATCCTTCGGTATATCAGCGTAGGTACCTGCATTCCACTTTTGGTTGCCCTTATATTTCGGGAATTTGATATGCTTCTCCCGATGGCATCCGTACCGGTGGTTCTTTTCTGTTTAGGGACGGTTCTCATCTGGCTTCCGGCAACAGAGCGGGAGCCCCGCCTCTCCATGTCGCTTTTCTCAGTTGCTGCAATCTGGCTGATCTGTGCTCTTGTAGGGGCACTGCCCTTTGTCTTTGGTGCAGAAATGTCCTACATTGACGGTCTTTTTGAGGCAATGTCCGGGTGGACGGATACCGGGATGACGATGGCCCGGGATGTGGACGCCCTGCCCCAGA
>CAZBYH010000106.1:5110-6537 GCA_964496155.1 uncultured Methanoculleus sp. | reverse complement strand
GGGGGTACAGATATTAGAACATATTATCCGGGTTCGCTGGAATTTGTCTCTGATGCAGGGACAGCAGTGATATCAGTAGCCAACGGTGCTGTGGTCAAACGGCAACTGGATCAGGGTGGTTCAAACATGATCTCAGACCCACGCTGGTTTTATGATAAAAAAGAGGGGATGCTTGTTATCTTTATGACAACCCTGGATTCATCGGGTCCAATGACTCTCGGAGGCATCGGTACCATACAGATGTCCATGCTCAAGCGTCCTGAGGTAAATGACCACGGAGGCCCCGGAACTGTAGAGATAAAGTATTTCCACGATCAGAAAGATAATTTTTCACGTGCATGGGAGAACTATTTGACAGGCCCTTACATTGTGCCAGGTGGATTCCAAAAGACAGCCTCAGGAAATCCGGATATCTATCAGTTGAATGTCACCCGTCTGGTCATAAAAGAAAATCAAATTGATATTCTGGGAATATAATTCCGATCTTTTTTTTGGACAAATCTTGATTTCGTATCTCTTCCGGCAAAAAAATAGTTTAAATGAATAGTTTTTTGCTGAGCGTTTCAGGCATCTCTTAGATTCAATGCAAAGATAAGAAATGAAATACCTGGATTTCTGGAATCAGTCTGATGGTGTAATAATGCATGTCCTCTGCCAAGATCCGGTAGAGAGATCGATGTCGAGAGACCATCAGCAAAGTGGTCTGCAAGAAACACTTCTCTACCCACCTTCGGCACCATACAATTCCGGACAGCCTTATGTCCACCTCACTTCGCAGCAGGGGGGACGGGCGTCTCCTCTGGTTCGCTCTCTGATCTAACAACATCACCCTTCTCAATGACCTGCACAAGGTTCTCCATCACGGCATTGACCTGCTTCCAATTTGGATCGTCCTGTGCCATTTCAAGGTTGCGATTGATAAATGGCCGTCCTTCATCCCCCGCTTTGCGCATCGCAGGATCCAGTGGGATGGCGCCGAGGAACGGAACGCCCATCTCCTTTGCAGCACGTTCGCCGCCGCCTTTCCCGAAGAGGTCAATCTCTTTGTGGCAATGGGGGCAGGCCATGCCACTCATATTCTCGATGATACCTATCACCGGTAGATCCATGCCCTGTACGAACTTCACCGCTTTTCTGATGTCGAGGATGGCCACATCCTGCGGGGTGGTGACAATCACTGCTCCGGCAATGTTCGGGGCTGACTGCGCAATGGTCAAAGCTTCGTCCCCCGTCCCCGGCGGCAGGTCAACGACCATATAATCGAGTTCACCCCAGTTGACATCTTCGAGAAACTGCCGGATGGCACCAGCCTTCATCGGCCCCTTCCATATGACCGGCGAACTGGTTTCCGGGAGGAGAAATGCCATCGAAACCACTGCCAGATTTTCGGTGACCCGCACTGGTTCCATCTGTTTCGAGACATGCGA
>CAZBYH010000106.1:2601-5010 GCA_964496155.1 uncultured Methanoculleus sp. | reverse complement strand
GTCTCGTGTGGAGGCAGACGGAACACAGACCCGCCGTCCCGCCTCCACAACATGGGTGACTGTTACATCAATGCCATATGCCTGACGGAGAATGTCCGGTGTGATAACATCATCCGCATTTCCGACCGCGATGAACCGGCGGTCTTTCATGACCGCCACGTGCTGGCGAATGATAAAACTGTGATCCGGAAAGTGGGAACTCATAATGACGGCAATCCCGTCTTTTGCAAGACGTTCAATGAGACGGAGCACCCGGACCTGATTACCGAAATCAAGATGAGAGGTTGGCTCGTCCAACACCATCAGTGCCGGTTGCTGCGCAAGTGCCCGGGCGATAAGAACCAACTGGAGTTCGCCACCGCTGATCTCAGAGACCGGCCGTTCCGCAAGATGTTGGATACCGACAGTATCCAGTGCCTCACCCGCTATCCTGAGGTCCTCTTCTCCGGGTGAACTAAAGGGAGAGAGATGGGGGGAACGTCCCATCAGTACGTATTCCAGGGCGGAGAAAGGGAAGACAACCTGATGTCCCTGAGGAACGTAGGCGATCTGTTTTGCGATATCAGCCCTGCTAAGTTTTCCGATATCATGTCCGTTCAGGAGAATATCCCCGCTCTGAAGTTCCATCAGGCCGACAAGGCATTTAATGAGAGTGGACTTGCCAGTGCCGTTCGGGCCGAGGATGCACAAGCACTCCCCTGCACCGATGGAAAGCTCAATGTCTTCAAAGATCCTGCGTTCGCCGTCATAGGAGAAGGCCGCATCGATGACCTCCAGAATCATTCCCATCCCACCTTACGGAGCCGTAGCAGATAGGCAAATACCGGCGCTCCGATGATTGCCGTGAGAATGCCAAGCGGAATCTCGGCTGTGGTCAGTGTCCGTGCAATATCATCAACTGCCAGAAGATATGCAGCGCCTATCATGACGGAGACGGGCAGAATTTTCTTATAATCCGGACCCACCAGCATCCGGGCGATGTGGGGCACGACAAGACCAACCCACCCCACGAGCCCTGCAACGCAGACCGCCGCGGCGGTGATGAAGGTCGCAGAGACGATGATGACTCCGGTCATCAGCTGGGTATTGACTCCCAGAGACTTTGCTTCGTCCTCTCCCATTGCGAGGATGTTGATCCGCCACCTGATAAGGAGCAGAACGATACTGCCTGCGATGATGGTGAACGCTACCCAGAGGAGGTCGTTTGTATTCACATTTGCGAGGCTCCCCATCAGCCAGAAGACGATCGCAGGCAATTTTTCATCTGGGTCAGCGACATACTTCGCAAGGGATATGAGGGCGGTAAAGAATGCACCAACGATGATACCCGAGAGGACCAGAACGAGCGTGGAGGTCGCGGATTTGTAGACCCGGGAGAGAATGTAGGTGGCCGCGACCGAGATAATCCCAAATACGAAGGCGAGTATCTGCACGACCACCGTTGAATTCGATAAGAGAATGCCCATTGCAGCGCCGAATCCCGCCCCGGCCGCTACACCAAGGATGCTGGGGGAGACGAGCGGGTTCCTGAAAAGTCCCTGGAACGAGGCGCCGGAGATCGCAAGGCCCGCACCAACGAGCATTGCGGCGCAGACACGGGGTAACCGGATTTTCAGGATGACGGTATTCATCACGTCAGGCCATGTCTGGGGAATATCGACAAGGGAGAAGGGCAATGCATCGTTCACTGCAGACAGAAGAATCGCAATAACGGTTACAGGATCGATTGAATACCGGCCCATAAACAGTGAGACAAAGAAGACGAGTATTACAAGGCCGAACAGAAATGCACCAACACCCCAGCCGTGTGTCTTCTGGGCTGGTTTCATTGCGTGCCCTCCTTCCCAAAGATTACCCATAGCTGCCATGAGTCATGAAGGATTTCGGAATCCTGTATCCCCGCTTTCCCGAGCGCATCCCTAAACTGGTCGGCAGTCTCTTTACCAAGTCGTGTTCTGACACCGTCAATCCATGCGGAGTCAATGGTATCCATCGTCTGTTTTATTTCGGTAAGGAGACCTTCACTCCCGAATCCACCGCCGATGAATGCTTTCCCACCGGTTTTCAGCACCCGTCTGCATTCACGGAATGCTACTGCCGGATCTTCCCAAAAAAAGGCAGATCCCTTGCTTATAATGAGACCCGCGAATGCATCGGGACAGGGCATCTTTGCGGCATCTCCGGTCACCGGAAAAATTCGGTCGGAAAATCCGGCAGTTCGGATATTCTCTGTGGCTATCGGGTGCATCGCCCCGGAGAGGTCCATGGCATATATCCTGAGAGAGGTGATCCGGGCCAGTTCGATGGTGAGCAGAGCAGGGCCACTGCCGATGTCAATTGCGGTGCCGGAGGTAATGCCACATGTTTCTTTGATCTGACGGGCAATGATTGGATTAACTGGTGCGAGCG
>CAZBYH010000106.1:0-2501 GCA_964496155.1 uncultured Methanoculleus sp. | reverse complement strand
ATGCCACATGTTTCTTTGATCTGACGGGCAATGATTGGATTAACTGGTGCGAGCGCTGTCTGTGCGAGATGGTTGAACCGTTGTGCTTTCTGTGTGTTCATCGTATAGGATTCCGGTATTTTATGAGTCATTCAGATCTCTTACTTCCGCCTGTCTTTTTGAATGCCGGTGGTGCGGTTTTCATTTATTGCTTTCATACGCTTCCGGGTCACCGAAACCCATGAAAAAAGAGGCTGAACTGGAATGTGTCATGTTTTTTTTGGCAAAAACAATCCGGAAACATGGTCCCGGATGAACATCATCTCTTTCGAAGTCTCAATGGGATGTTCGGTCTGCCCGGGAAATAAATCTGGGATCTCTGGATTATACCTGTGTCTCATTCTCTTGTTCCTGCTCTTCTGCCGGATGAATCCGATGCACCGGGCATCTCTGCTCGTGGCATTCCTATAGAATCACTACTGACTGTACAGAATACTACGGCAGCATCGGCGACGACCACGGTGCCCGCGCCGACGGCAAGGATGGCTGATAAAACCGATTATTTCCATATAACTCATCTCAATTGGCTATGACGTACAACATGTGCCCGAAATGGTTGGAAGAGTTTTTATCGTCAGATGTGATAAGTATTTTCACACAATTGAGCCCATAAATAACTATATTAGATTAACATTATATAATCTTGTCACTCTGTTTTCACACAACTTCTTTTGTATTGGTGCTGTTTTTTCCATTTCCGTTTTTAATCAGAGATGAACCCTATGATCTACTCCGGTGCTACTGTGTGCCACGTCTGATGGGGTTTTAAGGAGCACAAGATAGCCATTCAAAACCCGTTTCCTTTGAATAGATGGTTTATTCGTAATAATATCCGGAGAATTGACTTTTCCTTCGATATGGTTGATTACATCGTCATGTTTATGCCTCTATTCATCAATGTATGATTTATCTGGAAGGAATGTTAATGCCAAATGATCTGTGATTTGCATTCCTGAACGAGAATACACTCATTAACAGGACTATTCTTATGTCTGATACACAGAAAAAATCTGAAAAAAAAGGGGCCAGCGGTATGGATGAGATCGCAAAGACCATCTTTGCACCCACATATCCGGTTATTGCTGAGAATATCATCCAAAGGTTTGGGATTACGTCAGGCACCTGCGTTGACCTTGGCAGCGGCCCCGCCTCACTTTCGATAGCGGTTGCACGTCAGTCAGACCTTTCTGTCATCGCACTGGACTACTCGGATGAGATGCATGAAGCGGCCATGCGCAATATCAATGAAGCAGGACTCTCTGATCGCATTCGTCTGCTGTGTGGTGATGTACATGCAATTCCGCTCGATGACGACTCCACAGCACTCATTATCAGCAGAGGGTCGATGTTTTTCTGGGATGACATCCACACGGCATTTCGGGAGATCTATCGAATTTTAAAACCCGGCGGAAAAACCTATATCGGAGGCGGATTTGGGAACGCATTACTGAGGGATGAGATATCTGCTGCCATGATCAAAAAGAATCCGGACTGGAAGGAATTTAACAAAGAGAATATCTCGCCGGAGAATCGCGAACGGTTTCGTGCCATGCTCGATGACATTGGGGTGCCGGAGTATGAGATGATCCTCGGGGACGAAGGATTCTGGATTGTTATTTCAAAGAATGCACCGGGAGCATTGGCATGAAATGTACGATATGTGAAACCGGTTGTGAAATCGCTGAAGGAAAGAGCGGCCGGTGTAAGATGTACATCAACCGGAATGGGACCATTGTTGAACGATTTCCCGAGTCCTACCTGACGATGCTGCCCATCACCATCGAGACGATGCCGATGGTGCATTTTGCCCCAAAGTCAAAGTTCTTTCAGGTCAGCACCGTCGGGTGCAATTTTATCTGTCCGGGATGCATCTCAGAGACGCTGACGTCACATGCTGATGCAGTTGCAGGCGCCCTCCAGACGGCAACCCCTGAGATGGTAGTACAACGTGCCAAAAAACAGGAATGTCTGGGCATTGTCTTCTGTCTGAACGATCCGACCGTTTCATACTATTCGTTCCTCGCTCTCGCACAGCAGGCAAAGAAGGCAGGGCTATATGTTGGGTGCTCGACAAACGGCTATTTAACAGAATCGGCCCTCAGGGGACTGATGCCGTACCTTGACTTTGTCAATATCGGCCTGAAAGGCTCCTCCGATGAACGCTACCGTGAATGTGGTGCTGCGTCATCAGATCCGGTATACCGCAACATCAGCATCCTGCATGATGCCGGAGTGCATGTGGAAGTCTCAGCGATGTATATCAATGGTGCGGATGACGAGATCATGAGTGCCGCAAAACGGGTAGCAGCGATATCCGCAGACATCCCGTTCCAGGTAATGCGGTTTGTGCCGTTCGGAGAGGCTGCACCCGATCTTGAACCAACGATTGCTGCATCAGAGAGTATTTCTGAGCGCATCAGAGCGGTGCTGAACCATGTCTATCTCTTTAACTCACCCGGAAC
>CAZBYH010000105.1:0-6542 GCA_964496155.1 uncultured Methanoculleus sp. | reverse complement strand
GGGCAGGCTTCTGCACAGATTCCGCATCCGGTACATGTTTGTCCGTTCAGAATCAGATTGTTAACCGTCTTCAGGAGCTTTTGCTCCATAATAACGTTAACACCGTCTCTCTTTTTAGAGAATTTCGGGAAGAATGTATCCATATTTAAACCTCACTCCATACCTACTGCCAGGGATTTGTATTTAGAATCCCACGGTCCTGCCAGCCGTATCACATCAAATGGACATGCCTCAACACATACGCCACACCCGGCGCAGAGTTCGTGATCTACATCGAGAACAATAGCCTTGCCATTCTTCACCAGATAGATTTTCTCGTCAGTCACCGGATCTACGGTAAAAAGCTCCAGCGCATTGACGGGACATGCAACCACACATGCGTTACAACCGGTACACCGCTCCATGTTAATATGCAATGCAAATGCCATGGTTTCACACACCAGTATCGATCAAATCGATTACTGAAAAGTTGTTGAAAAGAATAGATAAATGTATTGAAGTAGGACGTTTTCAAAAAAACAGAGGAAAACCCTTCAATTCCGCTGAAATACATTTACATGCAAATTATGTCAACACTAATACATTAATTGTGAGTTATAGTATCCACCAATAATAACCAATACGCTCCACGGCGATATTATCGTAATCCGCAAAAAACAGATATTATGCCCTCCACCCTGAAATCCACTTTTTAAATTGACATAACCCTATTTATTCATCATTCTGAGAGCAGATATGAAGGATTCAGACGTCCCCATTCCAATTGGATAAATAATAATATATCCACACTGACAAATTCATACAGTAAACCTAATTTCAATTAAAGATCACCATATGGTAGTATGACAACAGATGACCTGACAAAAATATTTGAAGAGTTCGGAATTGAAAATGAGATCACCTGTCTACAGGCATTTGAGATCTCCGAGAAATATGGCCTATCAAAGTCAGGGATTGCCCGCTATTGCAACAGCCGAGACCCTAGAATCAAAATCAGGGGTTGCCAGTTGGGCTGTTTCAAATGAACATTTTTCTTGAACTGGTGCCTGTCGCTGAAGCGGAGAAGATTCTGCGGGGAATTGCTCCGCATATGACAGAAGAGGAGATACCCCTCACGGAAGCGTTCAGAAGAGTCCTTTCCCAACCGGTTAGTGCAGGAGAAGACATTCCCGGCTTCACCCGTACGGTGGTGGACGGGTATGCCGTCCGTGCGGCAGATACCGTCGGTGCAGGGGAGGCACTGCCTGCAATGCTTACAATCACCGGACGTGTCGAAATGGGAAACGTGAATGCAGGTGTGGTCGGCCCTGGTGAATGCAGATATGTCCCGACCGGGGCGGTCATACCAGATGGTGCCGACGCCGCTGCGATGATTGAATACGCCGAAGAGTCAGGGGACGAGGTCCTCATTTACCGGACAGTCGCACCGGGAGAAAACCTCACCCTCCAGGGTGATGATTTCCGAAAATCAGATCGGGTTTTTCCGGCGGGTAGGCGCCTGTCACCCCGCGACCTCGGGGTTCTGGGTGCACTGGGCATCACCACGGTGCCGGTACGCAAGCGTCCGGTACTCGGGATCATCAGCACCGGGGATGAACTTATCAGCCCCAACGAGATACCAGGGCCGGGAGAGATACGGGATGTAAACACCTATCTTTGCGATGGGTATGCGCGGGAGCGGGGGGCCGTCCCACGCATCTATGGCATCATCCCTGACGAACGCGAACCTCTTGAGGCGGCCATCCGACTGGCAGTCACCGAATGTGATCTGGTATGCATCTCCGGCGGAAGCTCCAAAGGGGAGCGCGACATGTGTGCGGCTATTCTTGCTGATATTGGCACGGTTCATGTTCACGGCATCGCACTTGCACCTGGCAAGCCAACCATCATCGGCACCATTGACGGAGTCCCGGTGCTGGGTCTTCCCGGCCACCCGGCATCCGCATATGTGGTCCTCGTGGCACTTGGTGATGTACTTCTCGCCGCGATGACCGGAGGCGAAGTAACACGCATAACCGTATCTGCCCGTTGTGCTGCCCCGATACCGTCAGTGCGAGGACGGGAGGACTATGTGCGGGTCAGGTTGGAAGGCCGGGACGCCTACCCGCTATTCGGGAAATCCGGTCTTACCAACACTCTCATTGAGAGCAGCGGACTGCTCCGCATCCCTGACAACCGGGAAGGGTATGAGAAAGGGGCAGAGGTTGAGGTGATCCTGTGGTAGCCATGGTACGACGATATCTCGAACTGGTTTCTCTGGAGGAAGCCCTCAAAACGACACTCACATCTTTCGCATACATCCCCACCGTGGAGATGGTCCCTCTCTCAGAGACGGCAGGCCGGGTGACGGCGGCGCCGGTCTTTACCCGACAGTCGGTCCCCCCCGTGCATCTCTCTGCGATGGACGGGATTGCCGTCAGAAGCGAAGACACCGTCGGTGCCGGTGAACAGCGTCCGGTGACCCTGCAGCATTTCCTGCGGGTGAATACCGGCAATGTCGTTCCTTCAGAGTATGACGCCGTCATCATGATCGAGGATGTGGAGGAGGACACAGGCCAGTATATTATCCGCAGGGCTGCATCCCCATGGCAACATATACGCCCGGTGGGAGAAGATATCGGCGAATCTGAGATGATCCTTCCCTCGTCACACCGCATACGCCCCCATGAGATCGGTGCACTGGCAGCCTACGGCGTGACAGCGATCCCCGTTCGAACTGTGCGGGTCGGACTCATTGCTACCGGCAGTGAACTGGTGCCTCCCGGCACCCGCCCGGAAGCAGGGCAGGTTATCGAGAGCAATATGCAGATGGCCGGAGCATGCCTGCGTGATCTTGGTGCCACACCAACCCATTACGGCATCGTGCCGGACGATCCCGAACAGATTCGCGAGGCGGTCATCCGTGGCATCCGGGAGAACGACATGCTCATCATCTCTGCCGGTTCCTCCAAAGGAACCCGCGATTATACCGCATCGGTTATCGAAGATCTCGGCAGGGTGTTTATCCATGGTGTTGCGATCAAACCGGCACGCCCGGTGATCATCGGTGCAATTGAGGGCAAACCCGTCATCGGCACCCCCGGATACCCCCTGGCCGCATACACCATCATCCGTGAATTCATCCGCCCGATGATGAGTGCATACGGCCTGCAACCGCCGGTCGCAGAGACAGTTTCTGTCGTCCTCTCCACCCGGCTTGAGTCAGCAGGAGGCACGGACGAATTTGTCCTGCTCTCTGCGGGCAGAGTTAGCGGGCGATGGGTAGCTGTCCCGCAGTCACGCGGGGCCGGCGTGCAGATGAGTGCTGTCCGTGCGAATGCTTATTTAAAAATTCCCGCACGAAAAGAGGGATTGATGAACGGCGAGGAGGTGAAGGCGACACTGATGGTGCCCCAGTCCATTGCCGCAGAATCCCTCCTCATCACCGGCAGCCATGATCCGTGTATTGATTATCTGGCAGACATGCTCCGGAAACATGCGGTAACCCTCCACCCCACCCATGCTGGCAGCATGGGGGGTGTCCTCTCCCTGAAACAGGATACCTGCCACGTGGCACCGATGCATCTTCTCGCAGAGGACGGCACTTACAACATTCGATACCTTGAGAAATACCTGCCGGAAACACCGCTCACCCTCATCTGCGGAGCAGAACGGGAGCAGGGCATCATTGCATCTGAACCAATCACATTCGATGAACTTATCGATAAACAGATCATCAACCGACAGAAGGGTTCAGGGACACGTATTCTCTTCGACCATCTCCTCAGACAGAAAGGGGTGGACCCGATAGAGATCACAGGATACGGACGGGAGGCAACCACCCATCTTGCCGTGGCCCTTGCCGTCCGGTCAGGGGAGGCAGAAGCAGGTATCGGCGTATACAGTGCGGCAAAGGCCCTTGGTCTTGCGTTCACTCCCATCGGAACAGAACGCTATGAACTGGTGGCACGGACAGCGACTTTGGAGGCCATGCCAGAAGTTCGTATGCTCTTCGATCAGGTGGCTTCAGATACGTTTAAAGAGATATTGCACCGTCTGGGCGGTTACCGAACAGAAGAAACAGGGATAATCAGAAGAATTCCCTGAACATGTTTTATTATACAAAAAAATTATTCTGCGGGAAGAACCTTCTTCCACCAGATAACCTGTCCATCCTCAACCTTGAGGACTTTCAGGTATTTGATCATAATATCAGCAGGCACTGCAGAAACATCTGCACCAGTCGGCACAAAGAGCAGTACTAATTCAGGTGAAATGCCTGCCGCACGTGCTTTATCGCACTGCTGCTGGATCATGCCTACTTTCTTTTTAGACACAGATGCTTCCAACCAGACATCCACCAGATAATACGCACTTTTTCCGATCCTCTTGCGTGAGACAGCATATGCAAATGATGCACCGCCACACTCAGGTTCCCGTTCAATATTCCATCCCTTACCCGGTGGGAACATCTTCCTCAGGTCACGGGTAATATACGAATTCATTACATCTTTGGAATTGCCCATACTCCAATCTCCTCTATAATATGAGATTTCATCTTACTAAATTTAAATCTATCTCATTTGTTTGACAGGGATTTTGCCGAAATAAAGGCCATATTAACATTTTTTTGTTTATTTGCCCTAGATATGGCGATATAAGCAGCATCTGTCACCATGTCGACACCTCCGGGACAGACGATTCACCGGCCACAAATTATTACGAAAAAGAAAGATTATAGTAACAAGGTGCACCACATATCTGATTGGTATCGAGAGGTTTAGTAATGGAATTAAATGGCGTTTTTATCGAAGATGAGTATGCAGAGGCATTCCCTAACTGGGCATGCCGTGTCATTATCACCGCAATCAATGAGAAATGGGCAATGAATGCAGCAACGGAGGCAACCGGATTTGCGACATCAGCCATCGGATGCCCCTGCGAAGCAGGCATAGAACGAATTCTCTCTCCCGGAGAAACCCCTGACGGACGCCCTGGCGTTGCCATCATGATCTTTACCGGTGGCAAGAAGAAGCTGAAAGAACAGGTTGTTGAACGTCTTGCAGAGTGTGTCCTCACCTCACCCACCACAGCAGTCTTTGACGGCATGCCTGAGGCAGAAGAACGCATCGATGTTAAACTTCACTTCTTCGGCGACAAATTTGAGCACAAGGTGGAAGTAGGCGGACGCAAGTGCTGGGCTATCCCCATCATGAACGGAGAATACGTTGGTGAAGAGGAGTTTGGTATCGTAAAGGGCATCGCAGGCGGCAACTTCTTTATAATGGGAGAAAATTTGCCTGCGGCTCTTATGGCAGCAGAAGCAGCAATTGACGCAATCATGACCGTACCGGGAACAATCACCTCATTTCCCATTGTTGCATCCGGTTCAAAGGTCGGTTCAAACGCGTACAAGTTCATGGTAGCAACAACGAATGAGAAGTTCTGCCCAAGCATCCGTGATCAGGTGCCTGACACCAAGGTTCCTGAAGGCGTCACCTGCATCTATGAAATCGTAATTGACGGTGTTGATGAGGCAGCCATCAAAGCAGCCACCAAGGCAGGCGTTGAAGCAGCAGTAAAAATACCCGGTATCAAACAGATCACTTCAGGGAACTTTGGTGGCACCCTCGGCCCATACAAGTTCTCGCTTCATGAAATTCTCTAAATCCTTTTTTTAAATTCAACTCACCTACGCATCTCTTAAATATCATTGTTGCCGATAATCTTGTTAACGAAAATTTCGGTGACTAACAACTATGGAAGTATTCACACCTGACGAGATACAGAAACGGTTCGGGCGCCTTTTTTCCCAGCGCCTCCTGGTAATGGTGGATGAAAAGGCAGGACGGGCAGAGATTCTGGAGGAGTGCCGGTGCCGCGGTTCAATTGAATGGGACGTAATGAACCGAAAACGTGCCGGTGGTGCTGTTATCGGCATTACGGTTGAAGGCACATCCATGACCATGCAGGCAAAAATCGGCCATTATCCCGGCCGTTTCGGGCCTGCGGATAAGGAACTGGGAGGTCAGGCACTCGAGGGTGTAGAGATACGGGGGGATGAAGTTGTCACATCCTGGGCAGGCATTGCCGGTGCCGGAGTTGGTGTGGCAGCATGCCTCCCGCAGGCACCCGGAGTAATCCGGACTGAATATGACTCCCCGGATGACCTGAAGATAGGTGGTGCCCGCATCAACCGGTCACGGATTTTCACCCCCCGGTATGAGAAGGTCACCATCGGCATCGATGATACCGATACCAGAGAAGAAGGGGCGACGTGGGTGCTTGCAAGCCAGTGCGCGGAGGCATGCCTGATAGAAGGCGTAGAATACCTGAATATGCGTCTCATCCAGCTGAACCCACGGGTGCCGGAAAAGACAACCAACTGTGTTGGTTCGGCCCTGAATTTTGCAGTAAGGCCCAATAAGATCGATGAACTGCTTGCGTATGTGCGGGACTTTATCCAGCAGAATTCGGTAAGCGATGACACCGGCATTGCCGTCTACCGGGGCATCGGCCTTCCGGAGGAGTCACCCTACCTGGCATAGGTAAAGAGTGAGATC
>CAZBYH010000104.1:0-6573 GCA_964496155.1 uncultured Methanoculleus sp. | reverse complement strand
ATGGTGGGAGTCAGGCAGTTAAATCGCGTGATTATCATCAGATTTCTATTCCGTAATCAAATACAACCCGGAATTATGAAAAAACAAGGTGGGAGGCGGTGGGAGGCGGTGGGAACCGGTGGGACTGGTGGGAATAGAACGGTGGGAACATCATTTCCCTCCTCGGTATCTCATCCTCGTGAAGTCTCAGCTGCTTTCATGATATAGTCGTAATCCTCTTCCGGTATCATCCGCATAGCCTGTCCCCGGATGTGCCCGGTTCACTGGGTTTTGTTGGTAATGAAGGCCAGCATTGGTATCAGCGGTTTGAACTCCACCGGTGGATCAAATATCTCCATTGTCTTCAGGTTTATCCGCATGGGGGAGGACCTCGTCCCCGAGCCTGGGTGGTGCAGTGAAGACCCGACTGGAATCCTCATAAACATCAGATGTGATCTCAAAGCATCCGGTGATCGCAGGTGGAAGGACTCGTTACATTAGTGGATCGGGCCGAGATTGAAGCCAACGACTGGTCGTTTGCACCGGGACGATATGTCACCCCGCAATCTGAAATATATGCGAACATTCTCCGAGTCATGGTCGAACCGTGAAATTGTGCAGCGGACCGCTGCACCAATTCCCTGGCGTTGTAATATTGCCCTACCCGATAAACTGAAAGATCCGGAAATACGCATATGGTACGCCCAAAAAACCCTTGAATATGGCTGGAGCCACGACATACTCACGATTCAGATCGAAAACCGCCTGCACGAACGTCAGAGAAAGGCATTGAACAATTTTGATTAAGCCCTTCCGCCTGCCGATTCAGATATGGCTGCTCAGGTGGTTAAAGATCCATACCTCTCAGATTTTCCCGGAACTGCTGACCCACGAAAGGAACACGAAGGTTGAGCAGGCCCTGGTGGATCATGTTCAGGGTTTTCTTCTTGAAATGGGAACAGGATTTGCCTTTGTGGGCAGGCAGGTATTCCTTGAGGCCGGGGATCGTGACTTCTCTATTGACCGGCTATTTTACCATCTCAAACTGCGCCTGTTTGTAGTGGTCGAACTGAAAGCAGTCTCGTTTGATCCCGCTTTTGTTGAACAACTGAATAGGTATCTCTCTGCTGATGATGACCTGTGCCAACCCCGGGTAAATTTTCACCATTATCCATCGCGTTTTATTATAGACCCGTAAAATAGGAATGTAAAAAATAATTCTGACTAGCTTCTCAAAATAATACGTATTTTTGAAGAGAACATAATCTCATGCAATGGTAAGTTCTCTTTGCAATTCAATCATACTATCGCGAATGTGTTCTTTGGTTAAACCACCAACACCAGGTAATGGGATTGCAAACACTTTACTTTTAAAAAGGGAATCAAGATCATGATTAAAACCATAGGTGGCTTTTTCTTTATGGTTAAATTCGAACGTTACTATTTTGTCAAGTGCTCCCTTATATGGGAAGATAAGTATTTCAGGCTCATAGGTATCAATAATTTTTGTAACGCGTACCCAACCCGACAGATATTCATCTTTTAATGGCTCATCCCGATGTTCATGGGGTTTTTTACGATATCCATGATTCCATAGTTATGCAGCGTCAGCGTATCATCTTCAAAGGTATCTAAAGTGAGAGAGAGAATTTCATTCTCTTTTAATATGTGATATGTTTTCAAAAGGTTCCAGAATTTTTTCCATGGCGCCCCTGAAAATAATGGCCTGCCGCAACACTTGCCGGAGCCGGTGCTTTTCCAACAATGAGTATTTTTATCGGTCCTTTTTCCGGAAGAATGTCAAGGAGAGTTTCATGAAGTTGGTTTCCAATCTTGATGTATCCCACATGGCGCATACTCTATTATTATTTTAGTCCATTATAAATGAGATATCAGGTCGAACAGGTGGGATACTGATACTTAAATTCGCCAATACAAATACATAATTCACTTCACGCCTTAAGTTGTCTTGCGTACATGGTCGAACGTACTGGTGCCCGTGATCCATCGTAATGGTGAAACGAACCGGATCTTTTGATCTTGAGCTTTTTCCCCCAAAAATCGGTTGCAAAATTATTCTGAATGCTATGACCACACAACATAGGGGATCCATCCCGGAGAACAGGAATGCTTTCCACGGTGTGGACCGGTTCTCAAACAACTTCGATTTCCTGCGGTTTGCTGCGGCAGTGGCGATCGTCGTCACGCATGCCTACGCGCTCAGGCTCGGTTTTGTCGGGATCGGGCTCTCTGATCCAATCTTACTCATGGGTCAGGCAGCGCTTGCCGCCCTCCTCGTAACCAGCGGTTACCTGATAACCTCAAGCTGGCAATCAACCGCATCAGCGAGCCGGTTTGCCTGGAAACGGTTCTTACGGGTCGTTCCGGCCCTCATTCCCATGATCCTTTTCACGCTCTTTGTCATCGGCCCGCTGATGACGACACTTCCGGTAGGAGAATACTTCAATGCCCTTTTCTCCCCGGCAGGACGTGCCACGATCCCGTTTTTTGAGGACGGGTCGGCCATTGGCCTCTTCCAGGTAAATCCGTGGACCTATGTCAACGGCCCTCTCTGGACGATACCTGTTGAGGTCGTGATGTACGGGGTCATCGCAGCTCTGGGTATTGCCGGACTTTTGCGGCGTTGGGGTGTCATCCCCGCCGTCGCTGCCATAAACGTCCTGCTCTGGCTAGTCTGGTTCGACGACCCCCGGATGTCGAAGGTCCGGTACGCCCTTTACTTCCTGATTGGGGCGTACCTCTTCATCCACCGTGAGCGGATCCCCTACCGGCCGGTTGTTGCCGGAGCGCTGCTTTTGGTGCTCGGCGTATCAGCCCTGACGCCCTACTCAGCCGTCGCCGGCATGGTCTGCATTCCCTACCTCACCATCTACGCTGCCTATCTTCCGGTGCCGTTCGTGAACACCTTCGGCAGACCGGGGGACTTCTCCTACGGTATCTACATCTACCATTACCCTATACAGCAGACCCTCATCCAGGCCACCGGGAACATGCTCTCCCTTCCGGCACTCTTCGGGCTCTCGTTTCTCGCGACGTTCGCTCTCGCGTTTCTCTCGTGGCACGTCATCGAGAAACGGGCAATGAGAGCGAAGAATCTCAACTGGGGCGACCTGCGGCGGGGGCTACGGGTGCTACGGGTAGCGTTCCTTCCCGGGTGGCGACCGGACGGACGTGATGGGCGCGGAGGACGTCCGGACCTTGTCAGGGATCTCCCCGACATCCTGGGGGCAGATAGTCCGGGTGAGGGTGAGGAAATGCCCGCGGACTCGTGCCAGCCCTCCGTCGGTCGAAAGGTCACTGCCGGGGATCCCGGTGCAGAAAACCGTGCCGTTCTTCCGGGTGAGATCGCAGGTCTGTCCCTTGGCCTCTTTTCCCTCAGGCCCGGTGTTCCCGAAAAGGAGCCCGATGACGAGGAGTGAATACGAAACTGTTTTGCAGGCATTCTCCGTAGGCGTCCCCATATACCCGAACCCGGTAGCCACACGGAGAATGACATCTTCGGGCACGCCAAAGCTCTCTTTTGATGGTGGCAACTACGTTGTCGCGGTTAAAGATGGCGAGCCAGTGGTTCATCGATGTCTGTGAGAACGAATGCAATGCCCGCGAGAGTAATGTATGGGGTGGTCGTGAGATCACCCGTGCCCGCAAAGCCGCAGACGGAGCTCGACAGCAGGCCACTCTTCAGCTCAAAGAGGTGCGTTACTTCTGGCGGCAGGCACCCCCCGGGTTGCTTTGGGAAGTTCACTTTCTTCTTGGGTTGAACCACCCCTTCGGGATATCCAGGGTCGGTTCTTCGGTGATCGCACCGGGCCCGAGTATCATCTCCCGGATCTCATTCTCCTGTCCGGATGACGTGAGGATGAGAAGGACATCACCCTCCTCGATTACTGTGCTCCCGCTGGGAGAGAACTGGTCCTTGCCTTTTGCAATCAGGATGATGAGGGTGCCGTCAGGCAGACCGAGACTGACGATCTGTTTGTCGATTGCAGGTGAGTCGGCACGTATGGTCATCTCTATCAACTCTGTTTCGTCATCTTCCCTTGGTTCGATCTCCATATTGAAGCGGGATTTAGGAGGAAGGGGTGCTGATAGACCGAGTGCCCGTGCGATGAACGGGATCGACGTTCCGTGAAGAAGCGATGATATTATGACCATGAAAAAAACCATGTTGAAGAATACCTGTCCACCAGGGACGCCATACAACAGCGGGAAGGTAGCAAGCACTATCGGTGCTGCTCCCCGAAGCCCAACCCACGAGACGAGGACCTTCTCGTTTTTCTTCATCTTCCAGGGAATGAGCGAGAGGTAGACGGCTATTGGTCGTGCAATGAAGATCAGCAAGATGGAGATAATAATACCCGGAACGATTATCGGCACGAGCTGGGAGGGAAATACGAACAACCCGAGAGAAAGGAACAAGATGATCTGCATCAGCCAGCCGACACCTTCGTGGAACCGGATCAGGGTTCGCTTGTGGATAATCGCACTGTTGCCGATGACCATGCCGGCGATATATACCGCAAGGAACCCGTTGCCCCCAAGGACTGTGCTGAGGCTGTACGTGATCAGCGCCATGGCAAGGGTAAAAACAGCATAGAGCCCCTCGTATTCCAGTTTCATAACGTTGATCATATGAGCGGTAATTCTTCCGATACCGTATCCCAGGATTCCCCCGACTGCCATTTGCTGCACAAAGAGCGGGACCAGGGAAAAAAACGATGGTTCCGGCTGCATGATGAGCGTGATCGCCCCGATAGTTAAGAAAACGGCCATCGGGTCGTTGCTCCCGGATTCGAACTCGAGAAGATGGCGCAAATTCCCTTTCAGGCTTGCCCGCCGCGACCGCAGGGTCGAGAAGACCGCTGCTGCATCTGTTGACGAGACGATCGCTCCCAGAAGGAACGCTTCGAGTGGAGTGAACCCCAGGAGGAAGATCGCTCCAAGGCTCATGATCAGCGCTGTAAGAGCAACGCCAACCGTGGAAAGGCTCAGGGCCTTGGTAAATACGGGTTTTACATCCGTCCATCGTGTATCGATTCCACCTGAGAAGAGGATCATGGCAAGAGCCACAACCCCGATGAACTGGGCGAGGACGGGATCATCGAACAGGATCCCTCCGGGACCTTCCGAACCGGCAAGCATACCGACGACAATGAAGATCAAAAGGGCAGGAACACCCAGCCTTCCCGAAACTTTGTTGGCAAGGATGCTGATGACAACCAAGGCCGCTGCCCCGAGAATGATGAGTTCACCTGGTGGCAACATGGACTCAGTTCCTCGCTCGGTTATCAGGCGCTGGCATCATGACGGATTGCTCCTCAAATGGTTTGAAAGAAATAGACATCCTAAAAGTATATTAACAATGGTCTCAGTTTCAATAAATGGTTTGGTTGATACACGGTCATAAATTTGGAACAGATCAAACCGGAACAAATTATCATTAACCGTTCAGGGCCCCTCTGTACGGGAGGAAAATCGGTCCACTGCACCACGGCCCGGATGTTTCTGAGCAGCAGAGATACTATTGAATACAGATCTCTCTCTCTCCTGCTGATACCCTATGAATAGTAAAAAAGAAAAAAACACTTAATCTTTACCATAAGCAATAATGCCAATTGCGCCGATTAAGCCCATAATTGCTAACAGACCGGACGTTGGTATCGGGAATGCAGGCACTTCACTCTTCGCTGAAATGGGAGTAGTAAATACGTCTAAACCGGAAAGATGCCATTCAGCGGTGTTTCCATCGGTGAAATCTGCATTCGATTCAATGATTTTTCCGGGCATCGTCAGGTAGTAATGAAAGCCGACAGTCTTGAGCATTGATTCTGTGTATTCATCTGACGTGTCCATCTCATCTTCAGATACTAATCGAGAATCTGTGTATGTCATCACGCCGTCCACTTTTTCGATATGGAGTTTTTCGGGGTCTACTGATTCAAGCATTGCCGTGTTTTCAATACTAATGGTAACGGTGCTCCCATCCCATGACTCGGTGTACTTTAAACTACTCGGGTCGGAACTCTGTGAAAGCATCTGGCTTTGAACAGAAGAATATCCTTCTTCTTTGGCCTGTTCTTTGAGCATGTTATACACGAACTGGCTTGTTTCAAGATCCATTTTATAATTACTGATCATTCCATCTGCTTTAACGGTTGAATGAACGGTAGCGGTAAAACAGCCACATGCAAACACAGACAGCATTATGAGCAGTATCAGGGGTAATATGACTTTTTTGGACACCATATTTCATTATATAAAATAGTATCAAGCAAATAGGTTGTTGTTTGACTTTTGATAGTGCAATAATAATTATATGGCTTAGGAATACTCTTATTTAGTCGTTATCAGAAAGCCCATCGGGGTATCGGAATATGAGTTGTTACAGTCTCTCCCTGATGACCTGAAGGACAGTTTCCCCACGGTTGAACAGATTGAGGAAGAGCTAAGGAGGCTTGAGGGATGAAGGAGGGGCGGGAAGAGAAGTTGATAGAGGATGGGTGGGAAGAGAAGTTGATAGAGGATGTTTGTGAAGGTATTGCTGGTCAATCACCCGAGTCAAAAAATGATAAC
>CAZBYH010000103.1:0-6578 GCA_964496155.1 uncultured Methanoculleus sp. | reverse complement strand
ATTACCTTTTCAAATTTCTTCATTGGAAATGCCATTGTTAGCATATCCTGAGGGACACACTTGCGTGCGGACGGGTCAAACATGCCCAGAACAACGTTTGGCTCATCCTTCTGCTGTTCAAGCCACGGATAAAGGATAATACTGCTGCATCCTGCTCCCATCGGGCAGATGACGCCATTTGGATTGCTCTGGTCGAAGTTTGCGAGCGTAAACAGTCCGCTCATCACCTCAGGGCGGGCAAAGAATATCACCACCTCCGGATTGTCGGTTTCTGTCAGCTTATCCCACCGTTTGAAGGAAAGATTATTCTTATGCGAGGGAAATTCGGGGATAAGCTTCTCCCAGTCGTCAACAATTTCCGGCGTCTGTTTGTATCTCTCCCCTTCACAATCACCCTCTTTTCCGTATGAAAGGAAATACCTGAAATGGGGCGGAAGTTCATGCGAAAATCCCGAATACCTGAGTCCTCCTCTACATGTTATTGAGTCTTTATTGAAAACGAGCGACGCTCCGTTTCGCACACGCCCAATCTGGCAGATGAGGCAACGCCAGCCTTCCGGCGATGAAACAATCTCACCATCTCCGGTGTCATCCCTAAATTCCAGCGTTATGGGAAGATCAGCTCCGGGAAAATATTTCTCCCACAATCCAGAAAAGTCGTCGCGAAGTGCAATGTCCATGTTTAAAGAATTGTCACTCAGTTATTAATAAAGGGTGTCTACAGAAAATCAGCTGGACTTGGATACCGGCCTAAAGAGCCCTATCAGGGTGTCCCATAGAGGTGACAATATTTCAATCTGGTAGGAAAAACGTTTATTTTATATTTAGGGTCTGACTCTGGCACCCTTCCTAACTTTTCCTGAGTGTGGACTCCTGTGCTCACAAAAACCAGCCCTGCCCCGGCTTACCACGATGTGCAAGCACCCCCGGCTCCCTCTGGCAATCACCCTAATCTCGAGCTCCGTCCGTTCATCTTTGGTCCAGTAACACCCGGCAAATAGGTATACCCCACACTTCTTTTGGATACAGGGGAAAAGGAACAGAAACGACGGCGAAAAAAAGATGTTTAATACCGGTTTTCACCGAGAGGGTACTATCGATATCGAGATACTGACCCGTTTGTTCATTGTATTGCGGCCACGGTATCCTGGAGCTGCCATTCGGGTTGCCGGTCTTTGCAAACCAGGTCCAGGCATCAATCAGGGTGTCTGTCACAAACGGATCTGCGTTCAGCGCCGGTCCGAGTCCGAAGAGCAGGAGCGTCTCGCTGCCATGGAATGCTCCGTGCTCCTGACCATAAGCAATGGGCAAAACATAGGAGTAGCGGAACAGGTATGTGTCAGGGGGCAGGTCTGCCATTGACCCGGCAGCAAACTTTGCCGAATAGGCATAATCAAAGGCGGTCATAATCTGGCTGAGCCGGGTCTGGACTTCATCCTGAGATTCAGCAGGAGAACGTGCGAGAACCCTGTCTGCTTCCTTCCCGAAATAGTTTCGAATCAGGGACTGGTAATCTGAAACACTCATGTTTGCATCGCCAGAGAGCGTCTTCCCGTCATCGGCATTTGTCCCGATAACAAAGGGAACAGGATTCTCTTTTCGGAGTAAGAAGAGGTTGTTTACCGAGTCAGGGAGGATAAATCCGTCGATATTTGACACGAATTGAAGGGTATGTGTGTTATGCCACGGGGATTTGGGCCACGGGGTCGCATTGATGATGTCTATTACACTTACGTTTCGCATCTGGCAAATTGCATCAGGCCCCGAATACCCGAGGCTTGCAGCGTAGTCCTGTCCGAACTGTTCTGCATCGGTTTTTGAATGGATAATGTCAATTGTTGGGCCGTTTGTCCAGTAGGGGCCGCTTTCAACCAGTGCCTGCTTATAGAGCCCTTTGCTTTCCGGGCTGACCAGATGGATGAGGACACTCACTCCCCCGGCGGATTCCCCGAAGATGGTCACCTGTTCGGGGTCGCCGCCGAATGCACGAATGTTCTTCTGAACCCACGCTAAGGCTGCAACCTGATCCATGATCCCGTAATTGCCCGAGCAGTTATGGGGAGACTCGGCATCAAGCTGAGGATGAGCAAGGAATCCGAGAGCACCAAGCCGGTAATTAGGCGTGACGATGACAACACCCTTTTCTGCGAGACCACTCGCGTTATAAATCGCCATAGTACCTGCCGGGGCCACTATCCCGAATGCACCAGGGTGGAAGAAGACCATCACTGGCAGATTCTCATCAGCATTCGTTGCGGGAGTCCAGACATCGAGATAAAGACAGTCTTCGCTCATCACCGGTACACCGGTTTAAGGATCGGGGGTTATTGGCTGAGGAGGTGCCGGGCTGTACTTCGTTGCATCCCGAACACTGGTCCACGGGTGCAGGCGGTCTCCACCGGAGATCGCCAGTGGGAGGGCTTGCGAACAGAATATTGTGGAAGACCCGGAGTTTGCCCTGCTGAATTCCGGAAACAGCGCCGGTATCAGTCGTCACAACGGGTGCCTGGGACGAGGGCGGGATTGGAGTTGTGGGTTGTATGGGTCCCACCGGATCCTCGTTTTGGGTGCATCCGGCAATGAGAACCGCAGAAATGACCATTGCCATGAAGAGTACAACTACCTGTTTTTTCAAAAGAACACCTTTATACTTTCAAATGGTTCTTTGCGGATATTTCAGCATTGTGTTTGTTTTCTTTATGAATCAGCCTTCGGTAGGGTTGGAAAGCGGAACCTTTTCATGGATCAAAGATGAATGCTTATCTGTTTAGCATCGCTAAACTGAATCAAAGGGAAAAATAGGTGTATTCTGAGATACACTCTTTCCTGCATGACAGGACCAGGCCAGAATGGTATTTTTTCTCAGAAGCCTAGCTACAATATGAATGACACAATTGCGAGGACAATAAAGATTATTATGAGCCACTTTGCAACACTCATCGAAAATCCCGCTATACCTTTTGCACCTAATATAAATGCGACCAGCGCCAATACAAGGAATAATACTGCCAGTTCAATAATCATTTTTCACTTTCTTTTGTTTTTAATTTTGATTCAGCCTTGTGTACAGCGATTTTGGCATCGGAAACAGCTTTATGGGTCGCGATTTTAATATCATCTGATACTTCCTCTGCCTTCTCTCCGGCAGCTTTAATGACGTTCTCCGTCGCGACCTTTGCATCATCATATGCTGCATTGGCAGCCACGCGAGTGTCATCGGCAATTTTATGGGCTTTTACCTTTGGACTATCTTTCATTTCTGCGTTTCACGCCCCCCACGGATGTGATTCCTTGAACCGGAATTAGAACTCTCATTGGCATTGATCTTATAAATGTCTATTTGTGACTGGTAAATATTGAGCCTGTTCGAGGAATCAGGCATAATGCTGTAATATATTGTTATCTGTTCTTTCCGTCCTGAAAACAGAAGAGATTGCACAATTTAATGTTCTGATTTACTATAGGGAATGCCTAAATTAACTATATAAAGTATTTTAAATTAGAACCTGTGGACTATTTTGTGGAAAATTGTCATGCAATGACAACCTCTCTAAAACTGATATCTGGTCCATTATGTCTCCGGTGATGGGGAGCGTAGGGAACAGCTGCTATACCGCAATTTTCCGCTCTCACGAAGTCCTTCGTGTCAATCACATCCCTTTCAACAAGGGTGAGACCTGTCATATCCACAAGAATCCGGAAGAACTCTCGCATATGACATAGGTCAGATTATCCTTGCCTGGTTGCACCACGAGAAGGAATCGTACCGGTGCATTACGTCCCTTCTGATGGTGATCCACAGACTTTCTCCTCCTGTTATTTTGGACCGTTCTTTCGCATAAAAACACCCAAAACACCAAGAATTCCGCAGGTCATCACAGCAATTATCCCCCCTTCCACAGGGAATTCATCCACAAGAAACGCAATTTCGTACCAGTCCGCAGTCCCGCCACGCACCGTGCACTGGATGAAGGAGTCGTCTTCGCAGTTAGGGCAGAGGTGAACGCCATATTGGGCTCCGAACAGATCGCAGTTCGTAAAGATGTTCCTGTTGGAGTCTAGAAGAGTAACGGCGTCGGATAACGTATAATCGCACGCATGAATGGAGCAGTCACTGAAGGTGTTAAAATCAGAATCTTTGAGGACAACCCCATCGCCCCTTGTGCATATATTGCAATCCCGGAATACGTTGTTGTCTGCACCACGGATGATGATACCTTCGTAGCTATCAATGATACTAAGGCGATCTACCATGTTGCCACTGCACAGGTCCATGGTCATGCCAATACCGCCGCCTCCTAGGTAAAACCCATCCACAAAACAGTGGATGAAGGTGTTGTGAGAGCCACGGACGATAAATCCCCCTCCCCAATTCCTATCCGCACCTTTAAAATGCCAGCCAGTGACAACGCCGTTGAGGACATTATTATCTGACTCCACCCACACCCCGGAGAACACCATGCATCCGATAAGAGTACACCCGTCCGCCGTCAGGGTGATGCCGTCGATCGCCGCATCATAACTGGCATCCAGAATGAGAGCCTTATTCACCACAACATGCTCTTTGTAGATCCCTTTTTTGATCAGGATGGTGTCTCCATCTGCTGCCGCACCGATGGCATCCTGAATGGTTGCAAAATCGTCGTCCTCCCCTGGTCCGACGGTCCACTCATTCGAGCGCAGCGAAGTGATCTGCACCGGTCCGGTTACACCGGCAGGGGATATTTCCCTGAGTGTGGACTCACCGGCAAGAGGAAGATCGCTGAATACATATGACCGGACGCGGCCGTTTTCCGTGTCATTCACATAGACATTCCCGGCAGCATCCATCGCAATGCCATACGAATGAACGGACTCTCTGCTGTCGTCAGGTGCGTATGATCCCCAAATTGCAACATATTCTTCCCCGCCTGGAGAGAGAGGCGATGCGGCGACTGACACCACAAATGGGAACAACATAATTAAGAATAGTAGGGTAAATACTTTGCATGACCACATGTGTTTCACGGGGATTAATCATGTTTCATACGAATAATGGTATGTGAGGCGTTCTATCATTCCCCACCGTTGTCCGGGCGAAGGATGGGCTTCCTTTTCGTTCCATATTGTGAATTTGCCGGGGAAGTAATCCGTTCTCTTCTCACACATATCGCCTCTGATTGCAGGAATGCACACCAGTTCAATGAGGGAGGTTCTGGCGATATGAATACCGGTTTGTTGAAACTATCCTCTTTGAGATCTTCGTTATCTGCCCTAAAAAGAGTCATCACAGCATTGAATACAGATAGAATTACCGATTTCCCGAATAGATGGGCCTTGGATCAATAACCATTCCTGATAGCAAAAAAAGAGAGATCAATCATTTCCTGATTGTTTATCCCAGAATTCTTCGGCTTCGATTTCCATTTTTTCGAGCCGTTCATAATAGTCAGGGAATTCGTTCAAATGAGCAAGAGCTATTTTTCCGGTCATCAGGGGGTCGTCATCGGTTACGTTTGTGACAGGGTCAATTAGCCCATGTTCAAGTTCCACGTTCATCCCTGCGGTAAATTCATCGACGGAAAATATGTCCCATTTGATACCGAGTTTTTCCCCGATTTTTTCTCCATCGGCAGTTGTAAATGTCTTTTTTGCGCTCATAATTTTAATCAATTTACTGAGATGAGATTATGGAAAGATATAGTTATTGCTTCCGTCAGTATCCATGGAGTCACGGAATTTTACCTCACGACTATGGTGGTGGGGGAACAGCAGGCAAATCGGTTGAAAGAAGGCATCAAAAACATGTGATACACGTTCTCGTTAAGAGGAAAGAGGTGTTGGTGAAGAGGGGGGTGGTTGATATTGCGGCACGCAACAGAACGGTGGGCACCATCCGCACCTCCCGTAGCAGGACTGATATAGCAGTACGATGCAGAAGACAGCAGGTGTAGTATGGAACAGGCACGACTTATTCGTCCGGGGGATGCGGCAAAGAATTTTTCACTTAAGGATCAGCAGGACAAAACAGTAGACCTCTTCGAAATGTCAGGAAAACGGGCGATTCTTTCGTTTCACCCTCTTGCATGGACGGAATACTGTGCTGCCCAGATGATATCTCTTGAAGAAAATAAGGAACTTTTCGGACGCATGAATACCGTCGCAGTCGGTATAAGCGTTGATTCCCGCCCCTGCAAACAGGCGTGGGCAGAATCTCTTGGCATCACCACAACACCGCTCCTCTGTGATTTCTGGCCTCATGGGGCCGTTGCCCGGCAGTACGGAGTCTTCCGTGAAGCAAATGGCTTCTCTCAACGAGCCAATATCATCATCGATGAAGACTGCACGGTTTCCTGGGTAAAAATATACCCTGTTCATTCGGTACCTGATATCGGGGAAGTGATCAGCATGTTGACCAAACTGGACAAACAAAAATAATGGCATAAAAACAAACCCGGATGCTGCAATACACCACCGCAGTATCCTGGTGACCAGGGGGAGAAAACCATCAAAAAACGTATCTCTATGATACAGAAATGTCAGCACGCGTGCAAGGCATTTTCTGACATTTCCATTTGTATATTTATTTGCAAGGTTCA